>NZ_AMPG01000005.1 GCF_000299415.1 Candidatus Microthrix parvicella Bio17-1 | reverse complement strand
TGGATCGAGATTTGGTATAATCGTTCCAGGCTTCATTCGGGGATCGGTTACCGGACACCGGTTGAAGTGCATGACAGCTATCGCGACGAGGCACGGGCAGCGTAAGGGCTGCCACAGATCACTGTCCGAGAAACGCGGGGCTCACCAAACAACGGATCGTCGGGTTGCCCGTTGCGTTCTCGGAGCCATTCTCCGAGGACAGCGATCACAGCGGTCGAGATCGGGACTGCTCGTTGTTTGCGTCCTTTGCCGTGGGCGATGTTGATGTGAGCACCGGGCCGATCGAGTTGAACATCGGCGATGGTGAGCGCTGTTGTTTCTGTGACCCTGAGCCCGGTTTGGGTCATGACGGTGAGGATGGTGTGGTCGCGTCTCCCGCACCAGGTGTCGGTGTCGGGGGCGGCGAGCAGTGCTTCGGTTTCGGGTCGGGTGAGGAACGAGACGGTGGCCCGGTCGGTCCGTTTCTGGGGGATTGTGAGGACGCGTTGGATCGTCTCGGCGTGTTCGGGGTGCTGGTGGGCCGCGTATTTGTAGAACGATCTGATCGCGGCGAGGCGGGTGTTGCGGGTGGAGGGGCTGTTGTGCCTTTCGGTTTCGAGGTGGTGGAGAAACCCTCCGATGAGGGTGGCGTCAAGCTGACCGATATCAAGATCGGATGGGTCGGTGTTGGTGTGGTCGGTGGTGTAGGCGATGAGGAGCCGGAAGGTGTCTCGGTAGGCGGCGATGGTGTTCGGGCTGGCGGCTCGTTGTTTGATGAGCCGGTCACAGAAGAACGCTTGAAGGGTCGAAGCGGTCAGGCAAACGCTCGCCGGTGGTGATCCCGGCGTCCCTGGTGAGACGCTGAAAGTTGGGGTGAACGTTCTCATAGAAGAGCCGGGTCCCGACCGTCGAGACGAACAACGCCTCACACCGCTTGGTGCTCAGGGTGGTGTCCCGAAGCTGGCTGTAGGCGACGAGCGCGTCGGTGGTGCTTGGATGCAACGGAATCCGGCGGGTCTTCCCGAACTTGGTGTCACGGATCGTGAGCACCCCCGAGTCCGGATCGAAATCGGTGCGGTCAAGGCGGATCGCCTCACCGACCCGCATCCCGGTCACCGCCAACAGGCCGATCAACGTCCCATACGTTGCGGCTTTCAACGGTGTGTGGATCTTGTCGGCCGCGGCGAGCAGCGCACGGATCTGGGTGTCGGTGTAGATGAACGGCTCGGCCCGCCGGGAGTGCGCCGGGAACACATCGGCGGGAGGAACCTCGGTGGCCGGGTCGGTCGCCTGATGATGTTTCGCGAACACGCGGACCACCCCGAGCCGGGTCGCCCACCAGTCGGGCTGCGCTTCGGCGGGCATGGTTGCCCACTCGACGGCCAGGGTGGTTGTGATCGTGGTGGTCTCGCGGCCGTGGAGAAACTCGACGAAGTCGTGGAGAAGACGGTTATGTCGTTCGAGTTTGTGGCCCAACGAACGTCGGAGCGTGAGGTAGTCATCGACAGCACCATGGAGGTCACTCATCGGGCACCTCCGGGCCAGACCATCGCCAACGAACGCAACGCCTCGAGGTCGCATTTGGCGTAGATCGCGGTGGTCGACATGCTTCGGTGACGGAGAACCTGGCCGACCTCGGCGAGTGCGGCACCGGCCCCCAACATGTCGGTCGCAGCACTATGTCGCAGCCGGTGAGGGCCGAATCGTTCGATCCCGGCCCGCTCACACGCTTGCCCCACAACCCCTTGCACAGCACCTCTTGTCATTGGTCCGTGAGGTGCCAGCAGCCTCAGAAACACGTTCCGGTCCGTTGTCGGGCGTCGACCGTGAGCCAGATAGCCGACAATGGCCTCCCCCACATCTGCTGGGAGCGGGAGCCGTTCAACCCGGACCCCTTTGCCGGTCACCGTGATCTCCCCGGCGTCCCAATCGATGTCCTCCAAACACAACCCGGCCACCTCACCAGCCCGCAACCCCAGCCGTGACAACAACACCAAAACCGCGTAGTCACGCCGTCCGGCGACAGTGGTCCGGTCACACCCCGCCAACAACGCCGCAACCATCTCGGATGCCACCGCCTTGGGCAACGCCGCGCCCCGCCAGCCCGCAACCCCCGGAACCGCCGTCGACAAATCAACCGACGTCCAACCAGCTGCGAACAAAAACCGCAGAAACGAACGGGTATCGGACACCAACAGCTTTGCTGTGCCAACACTCCGCTCAGGACACTCACGGCCCACAAACCGGTGAACATCACCCGCTTCCAAAACGTCGACGTCGACACCGGTCGACCCCAGGAACAACCAAGCTGTTCGCACACGCCGTTCGACCGTGCTGACCGTCAGCGCCCGTTCCTCAACCAACCAACACCGGTATCCGTCAACCAGTTCCTCAACCGGGCCGACCGGGCCAACCACAACCCGCTCCGGTATCGCACCAACCGACCGCAGAAACCCCAACAGCGGCTCCAACGCCCTCAACGAATGAAACGACGTGTAGCCCTCAGCACGCCGATCAGCCAGGAACAACTCAGCCTCAGCTTCGCAAAGCGCCTCAACATCGAGACCACCAGAGGCCATCCACCGGCTCACATGCGCGAACAAACGCACCTGATTCGCAGCCGACAACGGCGTATAGCCACTCCGGCCCAGCTCCTCAACGAAACCATCCCGAAACGGGACCAACGGGCCACACACCCGAACATCCAACGGACCACTCATCGTCACTCTCCTGTCCAATAGCGGACAGGAAGCCTCGATCAGAACCCCAGGATTATGCCGAACACGACAACCCAAACTCCGCGCTCACCAACACATCCGCACCACTGTTCGGCATAATCACGGATTCGGCATAATGTGGCTTATGCCGAATGCGGCATAAACCGCAAAGCGGGGCGGCGTTGTGAGGGTTGGTGAGGCCGCCGCGGCCGTGTTCGTGGAGGTGGTCGATGTCGCAGCGGCTCGCTGGGGCGTGGCAGCCGGGCCAGACGCAGTGGGTATGGACGGCAGTGGCGGCGGTGCGGGCCGATCCGGTGAAACGACGGGCCCTCCCCAGATCGATGACCACCCCCGCCGCGTCGACGACGACCCGGCGGAACTGGCCCAACAGGCTGGTGGCGGCGGCTTCGGTTGGGTCGACGTCGTGGCCGTCGTTGGTCCGGCACATGAAGTCGTCGGCGTCGAACTTCGGAGCGCGGTCAGCGTCCATGGCGGCGAGCATTTCCTGGAAGGCCGACGCTGACCAAACGATGTTGTGGACGAAACCCGGCGGCACCGCCCCTTCGGGTGCGGCTGCGGCGTCCTGGAAGATCCGAAAGAGCGCATCGGCGCGGCGTTGAGCGTCGGTGCGGTCCAGGTCGTCGTTGCTGACCTCGTCGCCCACCCTGGCCTTGGCGGTCTCCCAGTCGGCCTTGAACTCGGCGTCGAGGTAGTGGTCGAAGATCTCGCGCATCTGGGCACCCTGGGTGGACGCGAAGAACCCGGTGACCTCCCAGGAGAGGTCCCAAGGGTTCTGGGTGAGGCGTGCATCGCGTTTGTGGTGATCGCGTTCGTTGCGTGGTTCGGGACCGTCCTCGTCGATGAGACGAGCCCACCGGTAGGCCTTGCGGGCGAAGGTGCGGTTGCTCCACGATCTGGCGTCGGCGATGAACTCGTCCTGACGGGCGGCCATGGCGGGTGCGACCCGCTGGTTGGCGTGAATGCGGCCCAGGATCCGGACCGCGCAGGTTGACAGCTCGCCGGCCTGCCAGGCGGCCCTGACCTTGGGAAGCCGAGCGGCTGCCGTGGCGGTCTTGGCCCGGAAATCGGCTTCGGCGTCGGACAGTTTGCCGACATGACGGACCATGATCCTGGCGGACCCGTGACCGTCGGGTGCGTGCAGGACGTGAGCCTGAATCGCACCGGTCAGCTCGGCCCTGGCGGCGTCCACCCGTCGGCCCAAATGTTCCAACTGCTCGATCCACACCACCGCATCGCGGGAGTCGCCCGGGCAGACACCGGCGGCGAAGAGTTCGTCCAATGCCGCCTCGGCATGTTCCAACGCCACGGTCGCCGAATGGTTGGCCACCCGCTCGGGATGCCGATGGGAGCCGACCGGGTCGCCGGCGGCCGACTCTGCCAGGCCCTCGCGGCGAAGCCTGTCGCGCAACACCGACAGATGGTCGTCGCCTTCACCCTCACCTTTGCCACTGCTGGTGCTGGTCGAGTGGAGGACCGCCGTCGAACTCATGGGTCCAGTATGCGGATGGGGTGTGACATCGAAGGGACTACCCGGACTGGTTGGGGTTCGGGAGGATGTGTGTGTCTTTGGTCACGTCGGTGATGGTGGCGGACATCCAACCGTCACAGGCCTGGAGTAGGTTGAGTGGCCGACCGAGGAGGGCTCATGGCTGAACGAGAGACACAGCGCAAGGCGGCACCGTCCCGCCAAGAGGACGAACAGGTCGACGATGCGGTACCTGCGGGTGCTGCGGCCGAGACCGGCGAGAAGCTGAAGGCCGAGCTGGACGACCTGCTGGACGAGATCGACGAGGTACTGGAAACCAACGCCGAGGACTTCGTGAAGTCCTACGTACAAAAGGGCGGCGAGTAGCACCCGGGAGGTCGGAGAGATGGCTGCGCGCAACGTGCCGGATACCGATCGACGCCGGCTGTTGGCGGCGCTCGCCGGAGCCCCGGTGGGGGCGGCTTTTTTGGCCGCAGGATGCAGTTCCGGTTCCAACGACCCGGTGTCGGCTGCCGGTGGTGCCTCGACGACACGATCGAACCCCACCGCCACCCGGCCGGTGGCGCCCACGTTCTGGACCAAGCCGACCGTGGACTCCGGCGCCGACGGGTTGATGGTGCCTGAGGGCTGGAGCGCCAGTGTCTTGGCACGAACCGGGGAGAAGGTCGCTTCCACCGACTACACCTGGTCGCCGTCGCCCGACGGCGCCGCGACCTTCTCGGACCCCGATGGTGACGGTTGGTGGGTGGCCATCAACCATGAGACCGGCCCAGGTGAGGGCGGAGGCGCCAGCGCCATCCATCTGACCGATGACGGCGAGGTCATGGCTGCTCACCGCATCCTCGGTGGGACCGCCCTGAACTGCGCCGGCGGCGCCACCCCGTGGGGTACGTGGTTGTCGGGGGAGGAATTCGACCAGGGTCGCATCTGGGAGGCCGACCCAACCATCGCGAACAGCGGCGAGCCGCGACCTGCATTGGGCGTGTTCAAGCACGAGGCAGCCGCAGTGGACGAGCCGGGCAAGGCGCTGTACCTCACCGAGGATCAGCCTGACGGTCGGTTCTACCGGTTCACGCCATCGTCGTGGCCCAACCTGGGCTCCGGCACGCTGGAGGTGGCCAAGGTGAGCGGTGGCGACACGGACGGCACCGGGTCGGTGCAGTGGCTGGAGGTGCCCGATCCATCTGCAGCGTCCGAGGCCACCCGCGCCCAGGTGGGTGAATCCACCGCCTACGCAGGCGGCGAAGGGTTGGCGCTTGGTGCGGGGAAAGTGTTCTTCTCCACCAAGCTGGACAACACGGTGTGGGCCTACGACCCTAAGGCCGCCACGATGTCGATCGTGTATCGGGCATCGGGCGACGACCCGGTGTTGAGCGGGGTGGACAACCTGTGGTGGGACGATTCATCGAAGTCACTGCTGGTGGCCGAGGACGGCGGCAACATGGAGTTGGTGGCGTTGGCCCTTGACGGCTCGGTGACGCCGATCCTGCGGGTCGACGGCCATGATGGGTCGGAGCTCACCGGTCCCACCGTTTCGCCAAATCGAGGATTCATGACACTGTCCAGCCAGCGGGGCGCCGCCGACGGCATTGGAGTGACCTGGTTGGTCAAGGGAGCGTTCCCGATTGCCTAGCCATCGTGGCAGCGGGCTGCGGCGCTGTCGGGGCCCTCGGGCACAGGGGCCTCGCCGCTACGCTGGCTGGCGATGAACCTCCCATACTTTCCGCCCGGCGCCGACCCGGGACCCGACTTTGCCCGCCTGGTTCGCGACAGCGGGCTGCAGCCCCCGGCTCCCGAGGGCACCCTGAACGGTGGCGACGGAGGGTTCGGCATTCCGCACGGCACCACCTGTCTGGCTGTCCGCTCTGCCGATGGCGTCATCATGGCCGGCGATCGTCGGGCAACGTCCGGGCACCTCATCAGCCATCGCAACATTGAGAAGGTGTTCCCCGGCGACCGCTTCAGCGGAGTGGCCATCGCGGGCGCCGCCGGGCCTGCGGTGCAGATGGTGCGGCTTTTTCAGCTGCAGCTGGAGCACTACGAGAAGGTGGAGGGTGATCACCTGTCGTTGGAGGGTAAGGCCAACCAGCTGAGCCAAATGGTGGCTCAGCATCTGCCGATGGCGATGCAGGGCCTCGCCGTGGTGCCGATCTTCGCTGGATACGACCTGCGGAGGGGCGAAGGACGCCTGTTTCAATACGACGTCACGGGGGGCCGCTACGAGGAGGCCGATCACACCGCCACCGGGTCGGGCAGCCTGCATGCCGGCACCGTGGTCAAGCTGGGCTGGCGAAGCGATCTGACCCAGGCCGATGGCGTCGACCTCGTACTCGATGCGCTGTTTCAGGCGGCCGATGAGGATTCGGCAACCGGTGGTCCCGACCTGTTGCGTGGTATCTATCCGATCGTGGCCACCATCACGGAACGTGGTTTCGAGCGGGTGGACGAGGCTGAATTGGCCGAACGCACCCAGGTGCTGGTCGAACGGCTTCGCGCTCAACGCGGCTCACCGGCAGCGCACGACAACCACTGAACCCGCAAGCCCACCCGCAAGCCTCGCCCCCCGAAATTCGATCGGAGCTCTATGACTCAGCCCTTCTATGTCGCACCCGAACAGGTGATGAAGGATCGGGCCGACTATGCCCGAAAGGGTATTTCCCGGGGCCGCAGCCTGATTGGCCTGTCTTGTAGCGAGGCCATCCTGATCTGCGCTGAGAACCCCAGCCGCCTGCTGCGCAAGATCTCCGAAATCTACGATCGCATCGCCTTTGCGGGCGTGGGTAAGTACAACGAGTTCGACCAACTTCGTATCGCCGGCGTGCGCTCGGCCGACCTCAAGGGGTACGCCTACAGCCGCGAGGACGTCGATGGCCGGAGCCTGGCCAACGGGTACGCCCAGATGCTCGGAAACGTTTTCACCCATGAGATGAAGCCGATGGAGGTGGAGATCCTGGTGGCCGAGGTGTCGGGCGTTCCCTCGGACGACCGCCTCTTTCACATTCTCTACGACGGCACCCTGATCGATCAGTCCGGTTTCACCGTGCTCGGCGGCGACGCGGACGCGGTGCGGGATCGGGTGTCCGCCGAGTTTGAGGGCACCCCGGACCTGGCCACCGGCCTGCGGCTGGCCGCCGCGGCGTTGGCCGGCCCGGAGCGCGCGCTGTCGGCCTCAGACCTGGAGGTGGCCGTCCTTGATCGCCAGGTTGAGCATCGTTCGTTCCGCCGGCTGGCTGAGGGGGAGGTCGACGAGATCTTGGGAGGTCATGTGGGTGGAGCAACCGCCCAAACCGAAGTCGAGTCGGTTCCGGAGGCTGCGGACCTTCCGTTGGCGGCCACCGTCACCACCGACACGGGCGCCACCGACCTGGCCACCGCCGAGCCCCGTCAAGCCACAGGGGTGTCGTCGCCATCGGAATCGAACGAGTCGAAGGCGGAGTCCGATGATGACGAGGCCGCTGGCACCTGAGCCGTCCTGATTCGGTTCGCTCGACCGCGCCGACAACGGCCTCGGACGACGGGCCGCACGGGTAGCTTGGTTCGATGCAACGCCGGATCATGGGGATCGAGACGGAGTACGGGGTGACCTGCACCCTGCGCGGTCAGCGACGTCTCAGCCCCGACGAGGTGGCGCGGTACCTGTTCCGCAGGGTGGTCAGTTGGGGGCGCTCATCCAACGTCTTTTTGGCCAACGGTGCCCGCCTGTACCTCGATGTGGGTTCACATCCCGAATACGCAACCCCCGAGTGTGATTCCCTGGCCGACCTTGTCGCCCACGACAAGGCGGGCGAGCGCATCCTGGAACAGCTTCTGGGCTCCGCCGAGCAGCGCCTGCACGACGAGGGCATTCGCGGTGATGTGTATCTGTTCCGGAACAACACCGATTCGGCCGGCAACTCATATGGGTGCCACGAGAATTACCTGACCAATCGCTCGGACGACCTGGCCCACTATTCCGAGGTTCTGATCCCGTTCCTGGTCAGCCGCCAGATCTACGCCGGTGCGGGCAAGGTGATCAACACCAGCCGGGGCTCGCACTTCTCGGTGTCACAGCGGGCCGAACACATCTGGGAGGGCGTCAGCTCGGCGACGACCCGCAGCCGCCCAATCATCAACACCCGCGATGAGCCCCACGCCGACGCAGAGCGGTTCCGCCGCCTTCACGTCATCGTGGGCGACACCAACATGTCGGAGTACTCCACCTACCTGAAGGTGGGTGCCACCTTGCTCATGCTGCGAATGCTGGAGGATCCCACCGTGGTGCTGCGAGACATGACACTGGAGAACCCCATTCGGGCCATCAGGGAAATCAGTCATGATCTCACCGGCCGAGCGCGGGTGCGTCTGGCCAACGGGCGGGAGGTGTCATCGCTGGAGATCCAGGCCGAGTACCTGGAACGGGCCCTGCGTTATGCGGCCAACCACGAACTGAATCTGCAGGAGAAGCAGGCGTTGCAGATGTGGGAGCACGTCATGGTGGGCCTTGAAGACGACCCGATGACCCTCGGGCGGGAGCTGGACTGGGTGATCAAGTATCAGCTGGTGGAGGCCTACCGCGAGCGTCACAACCTTGCTCCCGACGATGCCCGCCTGGCCCTCCTCGACCTGCAATACCACGACATCGACCGCAGCCGATCGGTGTTCTACAAGCTGCAGCGCCGAGGGCTGGTGGAGCGCATGGTTGACGATTATGCAATCGCCGAGGCGGTCGACCTGGCCCCCCAAACCACCCGGGCAAGGCTGCGCGGTGAGTTCATTCGGCGGGCCAAGGAGCGCAAGCGCGACTACACGGTCGATTGGGTGCACCTCAAGCTCAACGATCAGACCCAACGCTCGGTGTTGTGCAAGGACCCGTTCCTGGCTCACGACGAGCGGGTCCAGCATCTCATCGACAGCCTGTAGCACGGGCCGAACGGGAACGTAGATGCCCACCTTTCGAACCGGCCGGGTGACCGAGCTGATCTCAGAGCGGACCGGGCTGCAGCGCGTTCGGGTGAATCTTGGCCTCGACGAGACGGCTCGGGCCTACGTCCTGGTCGATCTGACCGGCCCGGTGGCGTTGGACGACGAGGTGGTATGCAACACGACTGCGGTCGAACTGAGCCTTGGCACAGGGGGGTGGCACGTCGTGCACTGGAACCTCTCGCGTCGTGAGTTCCAGCGAAACGGCCCGGACCACATTATGAAGCTGCGCTACACCAGCCTGCAGGTTGATGCGGGAACCGACGAGTTGGTGCACCCCGAAGCGGCGGACGCCTCGCTTGACGGGGTGCCGGTGGTGGCGTGCTCGCTGCACAGCCAGATGGCGGTCGTGGCGGCCACCATCGCCGCAATGCGGCCGGAGGCCCGCATCGCGTACGTCATGACCGATGGCGCAGCGCTGCCGCTGGTGATGTCGGACCTGGTGGTCGGCCTGCGCTCGGCCGGGGTGCTGTGCGGCACGGTGACGGCGGGGCATGCCTTCGGCGGCGACCTGGAGGCGGTCAGCGCTGCCTCGGCCTTGGGGCTGGCCCGACACGTGCTCGCCGCCGACGCGATCGTGGTGGCCATGGGTCCGGGAGTGGTCGGAACGGGGACCTCGCTCGGCACCACCTCGGTGGAGGTGGCGCAGATCTTGGATCTGGCTCGCAAGATGGGAGGCACTCCGGTGTTGGCGGTGAGGGCATCGGACGGCGATGGGCGGACGCGGCATCAAGGCATCAGCCACCACACCGAGACCGCCGCCAGGCTGTGTTTCGCCCGACCATTGGTGGCGCTGGTCCCGGCCGAGGCCGCCGACCTGCCCGAGGTGGAGGTCCGGGATCCGGGCGACGTGCCGGACCCAACCGAGACGTTGGGCGCGTTCGACCTGCGGGTCACCACGATGGGCCGGAGTATCGATGACGACCCGCTCTTTTTTCGAGCCGCCGCAGCCGCCGGTGCCCTGGCGGCAGGTCTGATGGTGCAGTGAAACCGCTGTGCCCACCGGCGGGTGGCGCACCCCGGGGATCGTTGCCCGGTGGAAACCCTGAAGGCTGACCTAAGATGACCCTTCGGTGTCATCCAAGAAGCTCGAACGCCAACTGAATCTGATTGCGGCGCTGATGGAGGGTCCTCGAGGCTTGAGGGCCGAGGAGATCCATCGGCGGGTCGAGGGCTATCCGGAGAGCGGTGAGGCGTTCCACCGCGCGTTCGAGCGCGATAAGGATGACCTGCGGGCCATGGGCCTGCCCATCCTGATGGAGGATCTGCCCGGCGCCGATCCGCCGGTCGTCGGGTATCGCATCACCGATGCGGACTACGGCATGGACGACCCTGAACTGAACACCGACGAACTGGCGGCGCTGCACCTGGCGACGTCAATCGTGCGGTTGCGAGGTCTCGACGACGATTCGGGCCTCTGGAAGCTGGGTGGGGTCGCAGGCGGCGCCGGCTCGCCGGTCTCGTTGTCCGCCGAGGTGCCCACCCCGGCGGCGCTTCTGCCGCTGTTCAGCGCGGTGAGCGGGCGGGCCACCGCCGGCTTTGTGTATCGCGATGCCGAGCGGTTGGTCGACCCGGAGCGTCTGGAGTACCGGCGCGGTCGCTGGTACCTGGCGGCGTTCGACCGCGCCAAGGGTGAGCGCCGGTCGTTTCGAGTGGACCGTATGGGAGACCGGATCGAGTTGGGTGCACCGGGTTCGGCGGCCCCCCACGAGCCGACCGGTGGGCCCGGTACCGGCCAACCGTGGACCTATGACGATGGACCCGCCGAGGAGGTCACCTTGGAGGTCGATTCCGTGGTGGCGCCGGTCGTCCGTCTGGAGCTCCCCGACGCCGAAGTGCTTGCCGAACGTTCCGACGGTTCGTTGCGTCTGCGAGTGCGGCTGACCCGTTGGGAACCATTTCGCAGTTACGTGCTGAGTCACCTCGACCATGTGGAGGTCATCGAACCGGCTTGGGCACGAACCGACCTCACCCACTGGGTGTCGACGGTTCTCGACTCGTTGATCGCAACCGAGGGACGGCCGTGAGCAGCCGGGTGACCGCCGGGGATCGACTGCGTCGCATCCTTGCGGTGCTGCCGTGGGTGGCCGAGCGGCCCGGCGTGACCGTCTCCGAGGTGACCGAACGTTTTGGTATCGATCGCGATGAGTTGTTGGCCGACCTGAATGTGGTGTTCATGGTGGGGGTCTACCCCTACACGCCCGACGCGTTGGTGGATGTGTCCATCGATGAGGACGATCACATCGAGCTTCGATTGGGTGAGGCGTTTCGGCGGCCCCTGGCGCTGTCACCTGCGCAGAACCTGGCCCTGCTGGCGGCCGGAGCCGCACTTTTGGCCACACCCGGAACCGACCTCGACGGGCCCCTGGCGCGCGGCCTGTCCAAGCTGGCACGGGCGATCGGTGCCGACCCCGAGCGCGACCTGAGCGTCGATCTGGGGGATGCCGCCGCCGGAACGCAACGGGAACTTCTGGGAGGCGCGCTGGAGTCCGACCGGCAGGTGAGGCTGCGTTACTACACGCTTGGCCGCGATCAGGCCGAGGAGCGCGTGGTCGATCCATGGTTGCTCCGCAACGAGGCGGGCCATTGGTATCTGGCCGCTTATTGCCATCGTGCCGATGCCCCTCGAACCTTTCGCCTCGACCGGGTGCTCGACGCCGAAGTGCTCGATGAGGCCCGTCGTCGCCCCCCGCCGGAGGACCCCTCCCTGTCGATCCGTCCAGACGACGGGTCACCGGTGGTGGAGTTGCGGGTGCCGAAGGCGTACGGCTGGATCGCCGAGGCCTACCCGGTGGAATCCGTCGTCTCGGGCGAAGACGACACCTTGCTCATTCGGCTGGCGATCTCGGGTGAGGCATGGCTCAGCCGCCTGCTGCTGAGGCTGGGGCCGGAGGCTCAGGTGGTGTCGGCCCCGACCGAGCTGTTGGCAGCGGGGATCGCAGCGGCGCGGACGGTGCTGGCCCGCTACGACGGGACGGTGTCGTGAGCGACGATCCGCAGGCGGGAAACACGCCGGCCGTCGAGCCAAAGTGGGCGGTGCCCGCTCCGCAGCTGAACGGGATGGGCAAGCCGATGCGTGTGCGGGCCCCATACCCGCCGAGCGCCGTGCAGCCCCAGCCGCCAACATCCTCCAGCGATGATGCAACGCCCGGGTTGACGCCGGTCGAGGTAGCGGTCGGAGCCGGAGCCGGAGCCGGCGTCGAAGCCGAGGCGGAGGTCGAGGTCGAGGTACCGGTCGAGAACGAAGCGTCCGCCGGACGGTCGGCGCTGGCGGCGAAAGCTCGCAGTTGGGCCGAGACGGTGGCCGTGTTCGCCGTCGGCCTGGTGCTGGCCCTACTGCTGCGGGCATTTCTGTTGCAGGCGTTCTCGATTCCATCCGACTCGATGGTGCCCACGCTGCTGAGTGGCGACCGCGTGGTGGTCTGGAAGCCCAGCGACTCCATCGCCGACCTCCATCAGGGTGACGTGGTCGTGTTCCAGCGGCCCGACGTGTCCCAGTGTCCGTTCGGATCCGATGATCCTCAGGACTTGATCAAGCGTGTGATCGGGCTTCCGGGTCAGACCATCACCAGCCCTTCCGGACAGGTGATGGCCGACGGAAAACCGCTGGACGAGAGCTACCTCCCACCGGGCACCGTCACCGACATGTCAGAGCCAATCACCGTGCCCGAAGGCCACCTGCTGATGCTGGGGGACAATCGGGGTGCTTCGAAGGACGGCCGCTGTTTCGGCCCGATCTCCGAGGACGCAATCGTGGGGCGAGCGACCGCCCGGGTGTGGCCGCCAGGCCGCATCGGTGGCCTCTGACGCCATCCTGGTTTGGGACCTCCAGGCCGTGGAATTGTCGGAGTGGGCGGTAACCTGGTCGTCCATGGGAGAGCGCAACCGCTCGGTGTCACGGCCGGCTACTTCGTCTCCAGCGGCCACCGGCGATGCACCCCGTGGTCGACCGAGCGGCATCCCATCGGCCGGTCCGTCCAGCCCGCAGCCCTTGTCGGGTCGAGGCGGTCGGGCCTCGGACACCGCCGGGTCCGCGTCGCCTGGCGACGTGATCCCCGGCATTTCCACCGGCGGTCAAACCGAACGAGGGCTCGGCCTCCGCCGAGGCCGGCGGGGTGTCTCCACCGGCCGTTGGATCGCCGAGTGGCTCGTGGTGCTGACCCTCTCGCTGCTCGCTGCCATCGGTGTGAAGACGTACGCGTTTCAGGCGTTCTCCATTCCGTCGGCGTCGATGAGCCCGACGTTGGAGCTGGGTGACCGCGTGCTGGTGTCCAAGCTGTTCTCCGCCCGCTCGATGCCGGACCGCGGCGACGTGGTGGTGTTTCGGAGGCCGCCCGACTACCGACCCGGCGACCCATCAGCCCCATCACACCTCATCAAGCGGGTCATCGGACTTCCCGGTGAAACGATCACCAGTTCCTCAGATCGGGTGATGGTTGACGGTGAGCCGCTGAGCGAACCGTGGCTTGGCGACGACGTGAAGACCCTGATCAACGCGCCCATCAAGGTGCAGCCGGGCCACATCCTGGTTCTTGGTGACAATCGGGAACTGTCCGAGGACGGCCGGTTCTTCGGCACCATCCCCAACGAACTTGTCGAAGGCCGTGCGGTTGCAACAGTCTGGCCGCTCAGCAGGCTCCGAGGGCTGTGACCCGATGCCGGGCCTGATTCCCACCCGGTTGGTGCCGGTTGGTTTTTGGAGAGCCACGGGCTGGATCCGACTGATCGATCCTCGACCCGGACGGTCTCCTACGGACGGCGCTCCTCTACCGGCTGCCTTCGTTCGTGTCAGCGACCACGGTTTGATCGACCTCCGGATCGGGTGGGGGAGGAACGTGCAATACCAGTTGAGTGGACACTGTGGCGTCCCCGGTGGAGCGGAACGTCAAGGTGACGGGACCGGTCGGCGCACCGGGGCGATAGGTCACCATGCCCGACTCCGAGATGGACGCCGTCGCGACCCCCGTTGGGTCACCTTGGACGTCAGTCTGTGCACTTCCTTGGTCCAGAGCGGTGCCGCTGAGACGAATGATCACGGGAAGCAGTGTGCCCCCGGGATCCCGCTCCATCATGGCTGGAGTGCCGGGGCTGTCGACCTTGAGCGTATTCGCACCATCTGGGAGCTGGAGTGCCTTCGCCGCAGATTCAAGGGAACCCGAACCGAAGTAGAAGGCGCTGATCGCTGTGACGAGGGTAATGAGGGCCGTCACGATCTGCCCGCCCAGTGCAACGGCGTCGGAGTTGGGGCTGGCCCGGTACGTACCGGAGAAACCGTCGTCCGCAGTTCCAAACTCGCCGTCCGGGCCGGGGTCGGCGTTACGTTTGATGACTGGCCCTGGAAGGGCTGCGACCTGTTCGGTTGACAGGTAGTTGAATGATGTTTCCCTGCCGCTGCTGGCCAGATTTCCAAAGACCACATTGCTGAAGATGACAAAAATGATCAGGAGGATCAATGCGATCAACGCTCTGACGGTTCCGGATGGAAGCCCCAGGGCCTTGCTTGCGTCGTACAGACCAAGCCGCGCAAAGACGACGACGATCGCCAGGATGGAACCCAGGAATGCAACCGATCCAAGAACGATCTGGAGCGGGGCGGCCAAGTACATGTTTGATTCACGGAGGTTCCAGAGCGCAGCCACAGCCAAGGCAGGAGCGATGAACACGAGGATGGTCACGCCGCTGCCGGGGGAGACTTTGACTGCACGCCAAAATTGAGCGGCCTTGCCGTTGGATGCGACCATGCCATCGGACGTTTGAGGCTGAACCGGCGCCGGTGGGCCTCCACTCCTGGATTTGCTCATCGGTCGCTCCTCTGTGTATTTCGTTCAGGGTACGCCGATGAGAGCCGTTTTCAACGGGTTTGTGTTGGTTACGGCGACCCGGGGCCTCGTTGGGCCTCGTCCAGGCGATCCGGGTGTGTGCTCGAGACGGTGTCGATGCCCATCTGGGCGAACTCGCGGATCATGCGGACGTGCGTGGCGCCGCGGCCGACACAGAGCCGACCGAAACGGTGAAACATGGCGGTGAGCCCGCCGGTCCATTGGCCAAACATCATGGCCTGACCTTCGATCGACCCGGTTCTGAGTCGGTCGGCGTGCCGTTCCGGACCCGTTGCCATTGCAGCGAGGGGTGCCTCGTGGATAAATGCGGGCCGTTCATGCCCCAGGTCCGCCGCGGCGGTCTCCAGCAGCTCCAGGTCGGGACAACGGATCAGCATGCGTTCCAGGGCGCCGGCACCACGCGCCGCCAGAACCACGGCATCCAGCGTGGCCCGGTTCTCGACGGCCACCGACACCATCGGCACCTCATCGATGTCCATCGCCAGCAGGTCGGCCAGGGGAGGCGCCTCCGATTGGGCCGCTGGGGACGCTGCGTGGGGTCGGCGTCGCCAACCGAAGGTTGCCGACCTGGCGAGGAGGACGATGTGGTCGGCGCTGAGCCGACCCGATACCTCCCAGCCATCGGCACCGAGTCGACGGGCCAGTGCGAAACCGGCCAGGGAGTGGTCGACCTCCTGTTCAGGCGCGCCGCCGTCGGCGAGGTACACCGTAGGACCGTCAAGGGTGGGATGGGCCATGCCCCATGGTGCGCCACGTTGCACCGACGATGAAAGTCCAGGTGGGTAATTCGACTTCTCGCAACGCTCGATCGTGTCGTTCCCTCACAGCGCGGCTTCGCGATCCGATACGAAAGGGTGCAAACCGCATCAGATGAGGTGAACCCGTGGCGTTGATCCGAGCAACCTGTTCCGATTGTGGGGACGTGGAGCTGCGTTCCCCTGGCTTACAGCTGCGCGTCTGTGCTGAAACCGGTGCTGCGACCTACATCTTCAGGTGCCCCACGTGCACCATGGCCGAGGTGCGGCCCGCCAAAAGTGACGTGGTCGAGGCGCTGGTGTCGGCAGGGGTGTCGCTCACCAGGTGGTCGTTGCCGGCCGAGCTGAGCGAGTGCCGGTCCGGCCGACCGATCTCCCACGATGACCTGCTTGCCTTCCACGAGATCATCCATGGCGATGAGTGGACGTCCGCCTTCGGGAATAGCTGACGCGGTCGGCTTGGCCTGGGGCCTCCAAGGTCTTGTGTTGGGCCGTCGGTAGACTGTCCGGGTGGCCACGGCCCCCGGAGTTGCAACTTTGATGTTTGGTCTGATTGACAGCCTCGGTGGCGGGGAACTGTTGGCTGTGCTGATCATGCTGATGGTGGTGGTTGGTCCCGACCGACTGCCCGAGGTTGCGCGCAAGATCGGCAAGGGCATCGCTCAGGCCCGCGCGCAAATTTCGTCGATGTCCGACGAGGTGCGCGAGGTGGTTGACGACCCCGCCATGCAACCGCTGAGGGAGATTGGCGAATTCGCAATGCGGCCGCGCAAGAAACTGTCCGAGATCGTGCGCATGGCCGAACTGGACCTCACCGAGGAATCTGCGGCCAAGAAGGCCGCGGCCGTGGCTTCGGATACCACTGGCAGCACAGGTTCGGACCAGGTTGAGGAACGAAATGACGAGCCTGGGGAACCCCCGCGGGCCGGCCCCCAGCTTCCGCTCAACGTCGACGACAAGTTGGCGGGTCGCAGCGTACCGGTCGACGTGGAAGTGGCGGCCGAAGCAGAAGCGGTTGCCGAGGCCATGTCGGACCCGGAGGCTGAGGTTGCGGCCGCGGACGAACAGCCTGAGGTTGCTGGTGAGGCGGCTCAGGGGCCGGACCACGTGGCGTTCAGCACACGGGCGGCGCCCCTGGTGGATGCGAGCGATCAGGTGGACGCAGACTCGTGACCTCAGACGTGACCACCGACGACGAAACCCGCCTCGCGGGCGACATGACGCTGGTCGATCACCTGCGCGAGTTGCGCGATCGGCTGGTTCGGTCGGCGCTCGCCATCCTGATCGGGGCGCTCCTCGGATGGATTTTTTACGAGCGCATCTTTGATTTCCTCACGTTGCCGTATTGCGACGCGGTTGGAGCCAAGCGGGGCACCTGTGCGCTGACCAGCTTCGACCCGCTGGAACCGTTTGGTTTCCGGGCCCAAGTCGCCGCCTATTCGGGAATCTTCTTTGCACTGCCGGTGATCTTCTACCAGTTGTGGCGATTCATTGCGCCCGGGCTGTATCGAAAAGAGAAGGTGTACGCCGCCACATTCGTCGTTGTCTCGACCACGCTGTTTCTGGCGGGCGCGGCGGTGGCGTACCTGACCCTGCCGAAGGCGTTGGAATTTCTCTTGAGCGTGGGTGGGGAGGGCATCAACAACCTGACCAACGTCACCAAGTACACGACGCTTGTTCTGTTCACCATGGCGGCCTTCGGGGTGGGTTTCGAGTTTCCAATCGTGTTGATCGCTCTGCAGTTCGTTGGCATCGTCCAGCCTTCGACGCTGGCGAGGTGGCGGCGGGAGGCCGTCGTTGGAATCACCGCGCTGGCGGCGCTGATCACTCCCAGCGTCGATCCGATCTCCATGTTTGCGCTGGCAATCCCGCTGTACGTGTTCTACGAGGTGTCGATCCTGGTCGGGAAACTGATCGTCAGACGGCGGGAGAAGGCGCTGCGGTCCTCGTGAGCCGGTTGCAGGGGGCGATCACCCCCGATGAGTTTCAGATCAGGGCGATCGAGGCGATCGACGACGGGGAGTCGGTGCTGGTCGCGGCGCCCACGGGTGCGGGCAAGACCTTCGTGGCCGAACATGGGATCGAACGGGCCCTCGCCCAGGGCCGCCGGGCGTTCTACACCACTCCGATCAAAGCGCTCTCCAACCAGAAGTTTCGTGACTTCTCCGCCCGCTGGGGTTCGGCGCGAGTGGGTTTGCTCACCGGGGACAATGCGCTGAACGGCTCGGCCGACCTGGTGGTGATGACCACCGAGGTGCTGCGCAACATGATCTATGTGCAGAGTCCAAACCTGGCGGGTCTGGGCGTGGTGGTGATGGATGAGGTGCATTACCTGGCCGACCCTCAACGCGGCCCCACGTGGGAGGAGGTCATCATTCACGCGCCGGCGGGTGCACAGTTGGTGGCCCTGTCTGCCACGGTGTCCAATTCCGAGCAACTCGGCGAGTGGATTCGAGCCCTGCGAGGGCCGACCCGCACGGTGATCGAGCACGAGCGCCCCGTGGAACTGCGCCCGCTGTACCTGGTGGCCGACCGTACCGCCCAGGAGGATCACCTGTTGGGGCTGTTGGTGGACGGGCGTCCCAACCCGGAAGGCCACCGATTTGATGCACAGTTGCCCTCCGGACGGGGACGTGGCGCCGGTGGTCCTCAGCGGAGTCAACGCCGTCGTAGGGGTCCGTTCGGTGCTCCACGAAAAGTGGAGTCGGTGCTGCGGCTCGACGGCGAGGGGCTGCTGCCGGCGATCTGGTTCATATTCAGTCGCAACGGCTGCGACGAGGCCATGGCGGCGTGCCGGGACTCGGGGGTGCGCTTCACCACCGCCGAGGAGCGGGCCATGATCCGAACGATCGCCAAAAACCACACCGCCCAGTTGGGGGTCGCCGACCTCAAGGTGTTGCGCTACGAGCGTTGGCTGTCGGCCCTCGAGGCTGGAGTCGCCGCCCACCATGCCGGCATGGTGCCGTCGTTCAAGGAGGCGGTGGAGGAGGCGTTCTCGCTGGGTTTGATCAAGGTGGTGTTCGCCACCGAGACGCTGGCCCTGGGCATCAACATGCCCGCCCGCACCGTGGTGATCGACAAGCTCACGAAGTTCACCGGTGACGGCCACGACTTCCTGACCCCTGCACAGTTCACCCAACTGACAGGTCGTGCCGGGCGACGGGGCATCGATGAACTGGGATACGCGGTGGTGGCCTGGTCGCCGTTCGTCACCTTCGAACAGGCGGCAACACTGGCGGCCAGCCGCGAATATCCCCTCCGATCCGCCTTCCATCCCACCTACAACATGGTCGCAAACCTGGTGTCCCGCTACGAGCGGGATGAGGCGCTGGGAGTGCTGCAGCGCAGCTTCGCCCAGTTCCAGGCCGATGCCGACCTGGTGCGCCTGCGGGCCCGCCTCGACCGGGTGGAAGGCGTGTTGGCTGAGGCCGAGGAACGTGCCGTCTGCGAACTGGGCGATGTTGGGGACTACGCGGCGCTCGTCCTGGCCGAACGGGCCGTTCGACCAGTCGGGCACGACGACCTGACAGGCTCCGCCGGCGTCAGCGCGGAGATCACCGATGCGGTGGGTGACCTGGTGCCGGGTGAGGTGATCCAACACCCGGGGTCCGAAGACCGGGTGGTGGTGCTGTCGGTTGCTCACCGGTCACGCGGTCGGGTTCGGCTTCGGGTGGCCGACCGCTCGGGGCATCCCCATCGGCTGACACACATGGATTTCGCGGAGGAGCCGACCGTGGTGGGGAAAGTGGACCTGCCGGTGCCCTACAGGCCGGAGACCGACCAGTTTGCGCAGGAGGCCGGCGTCGCCCTCGGACGTCTGAACCCCCGACGCGCCGTGGGGCACGCTCGCACGAGGCCCACCGACGACGCACCGGAATCGATTCTCGGGGCGCAGGATGCTGCCGTTGTTCCCCCGGCGGAAGATCGGCGGGTGGGTGCTGCGGCGGAGCATCCGGTTGCCCGGTGCCCCGACGTTGACGATCACCTGACGGCGTTGGATGAGGTGGGCCGCCTGGGCCGGGATCGGGAGACGTTGCGGCGCCGGATCGCCGGGCGCGACACGGCCTTGGAGCGAGACCTGAGAGCGCGGGTGTCGGTGCTGGAGGCCCGGGGGTATCTCGACGGCTGGCAGCTGACCCCACCAGGCAAACGCCTGGCACGCCTCTACCACGAGGCCGACCTGGTGATCACCCACGCGATGGAAACTGGGCTGCTCGACGGGTTGAACGCGGCGGAGTTGGCCGGGTTGATCTCGGTGTTCACCTACGAGCACCGCAGCTCCGAGCCGCCACCCGAGCCACGTTTTCCCAACTCGATACTCCGGCGGCGATTCCGCCAGATCGAGCGCGCCACACGGCAGGTCAACGAGGCCGAGGAGGCCGCCGGGCTCCCGCAGACCCGAGGACCGGACCCCGGCATGGTCGAGGTGGCCTACTCGTGGGTGGCCGGAGCCGGACTCGCTGACGTGGTGGACGAAGACCTCTCCGGCGGTGACTTCGTGCGCTGGATCCGTCAGTTGATCGATCTCACCCGTCAGATCGCCGAGGTGACCGACCGGCCCGGCCTGGCGGTGACCGCTCGGGCGGCCGTCGATGGCCTGCACCGGGGCGTGGTCTCCACGATGACCGAGCTGGAGTTCGAGACGGGTTTGACGACCGACGCAGCCGCTGCTGACCGGTCCAACGACACCGCATCCGGTTCACCGCCGGCGTGACCATCGCGAAGGGGGTGCAGTGGGGCCGTCCCTGCTCGCTCGAAATCGGTCGGCCGGTGGCCACGAGCGATGCCGAACTGGCCGAACTGGTTCGTCGCCAGGTGCTCGATGGTCCGAAGCCGAACCCTGGCAGGTTCGAGGGTGCCACCGCAGTCGGGCTGGCCGGAGGTGACCTGTTTGTCACCCTTGGCGGCGCTGCCGGCGGCCGAAGCCCCAGCGGCCCTGATGCCTGGCTTTTTCCGCTCGACGCGATGGTGGTTCGCTGTGACTCTGACCGTGCCGCGGGCGGGGCGATGGCGGCCGTGGCCCACGTGGTGGCGTTTCGGCAGCCGGCCCGCTCTCGTGGTGGGGAGCTGCGGCACATGGGTTGGTTTGAGGCCGAGACGCTGGTGGTGGCCAACGCGGCCTTCCTCGGCGACTGGAACATCGCGCCGCGCGGTCACCCCAACGACGGACGCCTGGAGGTGACCCGCGGGTCGCTACCCAGGCGTGATCGGCGGCGCCTCGGCGCCCGTTTGCGCACGGGCACGCACCTGCCTCACCCGGACCTGGCCACCTCGCGGCCCAAGTCGGTCGACTCGGCGGGTGGCCCGTGGCGACTCTTCGTCGACGGGCTGGACCACGGCATGGTGGACCGCTTCACTGTGAGCGTTGTTCCGGATGCGTTCGCCGTGGTGATGTAGGCCGGGCGCCGCCCGTCGCTGCGCTGCTCCTACATTGAGATGATGGTGAACGACGCGAGTGCAACGCCCCACAGCATCGGCCAGACGGCCGCCCAGGCCCGAGTTGCCGAGGAGATCGACCGGTTGGCGGATCGGTTGCTGGACGTTTCGCATCGCATCCACGCCGACCCGGAGTTGGCATACGCCGAATACCACGCCCACGACCTGCTGTGTGGGGTGCTGGAGGAGGCGGGCCTCCACGTCACCAGGGGTGCGTACGGCCTCGATACGGCATTCGAGGCACGGGTGGGTGGGGGATCGGGCCCAACGGTGGCGATCATCTGTGAGTACGACGCGCTGCCGGGAATCGGTCATGCCTGCGGTCACAACATCATCGCCGCCGCCGGGCTTGGGGCAGCGTTGGGCGCCTCATCGGTGGTCGAGGAACTCGACGGCAACCTGGTGGTGCTGGGTACCCCGGCCGAGGAGGGTGGCGGCGGCAAAATCGCCATGATCGATGCCGGGGCACTGCTGGGGGTCGACGCGGCGATGATGGTGCACCCGTCATCGGCTGACGTCGAGTCGATGTATGCCATCGCCGTTCAGCAGGTGAAGGTGACCTACCACGGCAAAGCCTCCCATGCTGCCGCTCACCCGGAACTGGGTCGCAACGCGCTCGACGCCGCCGTGTTGGGCTACAGCGCCGTTGGCGCGTTGCGTCAGCACATCGCTCCCGACGAGCGAATCCATGGCATCTTCACCGAGGCCGGGGACCAGCCCAACGTGGTGCCCCGGCGCGCTGCGGCGCACTACTACGTTCGTTCGGGCACGCTGGCCCGCCTCGAGCAGCTGAAGCCACGGGTGCTGGCTTCGCTTGAGGGCGGAGCGCTCAGCGCCGGTTGTGAGATGGAGGTCGTCTGGGTGGATTCCCCGTACGCAGAGCTGGTGCACAATGCCACCTTGGGTGCTCGCTACAGCGCCCACGCTGCGCTCCTGGGGCGGAGCGTGGCCGGGGTGGAGCACGCCTCGCTGACCGTTGGCTCGACCGACATGGGCAACGTCAGCCTCGAGGTGCCCAGCATCCACCCCACGATTGCTGCAGCGCCGCCCGACAGCTCGATCCACACCGAGGCGTTTGCGGTCGCCGCCGCCTCGCCTTCGGGCGACCTGGCGGTGCTCGATGGTGCCAAGGCCATGGCCGGCGTTGCCGTCGACCTCTGGGCCGATCCCAGCGTGCTGACCGCAGCGACGGAGGAATGGCGCTCGGTGACGCACTGACCCCCATCACCGCTCGGCTGGGGGAACCGCCGGGGTGGACGGCTTTGGATCCCACCATGGCCCAGAGTTTGGCCGGAGTGAAATAGTCTCGGCTCGTGTTCACCCACCAGGCCGAGGAGTTCACCGACGACGAGGCGCTGGTGTTGCGCCGGTATTTCACCAACCTCGATCGACCGGTGTTTGCACTGACCAACCTGCCCGAGGTGGTGAAGGGGGCGTTGTTCGCCCGCTACAGCCGATCGGCCAAGTCGCTGCGGCGGCTGTTTCTGGACGAGTTTGCGGTTGACCTGGAACTGACCGCTGATGTCGGCACCGACGCCGGGGTTGGTTTGGAACGGGCGGAGAAGCTGTACGACAAGGTGTTCGTCGAGTACGGCGACGACTCGGTCGCCCAACTGGGTGGGGTGCACCTGGCGTGCGAGCAGGCATCAAACATCCTGACCAAGCTGCTCGAATGGGGTCGCCTGGCCAGCTACCTGGAGCAGTCGACCCGCTACATCCCCTACGACGCCCGGGTCAACGGTCGGTTCCGGTACTACCGCGACCCCGAGGTGCTCGCATCACGCCTGGGCGCCCGCTATGTCGGGGACATGGACGACCTGTTCGACACCTATTCATCGCTGCTCCCGGTGCTTGGCGACCACTTCCGTCGGGTGTATCCCAAGCATGCAGACGACTCCGACTTTGTGTATCGCCAGTCGATTCGCGCCAAATCCTTCGATGCGCTCCGGGGGCTCCTCCCGGCCGCCGCTCAATCCAACGTGGGCATCTACGGCAGCGGCCAGGCCTACGAGGCGCTTCTCCTGCGCCTTCGTGCCCATCCGCTGCCAGAGGCCCGTGCGTACGCAGATGACATGCTCCACGAACTGCGCAAGGTGATCCCATCCTTCCTGAAGCGGGTGGACGTGCCAGACCGGGGCGGCGCCTGGAGCAACTATCTGGCGACCAACCGTTCGACCATGTCAGAGGTCGCCGAGCGGCTCTTCGACGGCCGCGTCGACAGCGAGGGTGACGCCGCAGTGCGTCTGGTGGACTGGGATCCCGAGGCCGAAACCAAGATGATCGCCGCCATGTTGGCCCCCCACACTCATCTGAGTGACGCAACGCTGCTCGCCGAGGTGGCCGCAATGGGTGCTGATGACCGTCGTGCGGTGGTCGCCGCGTACGTGGGGCAGCGGTCCAACCGGCGTCACAAGCCGGGTCGAGGGCTCGAGCGGGTGAACTATCGCTTCGAGGTGGTGGCCGACTACGGAGCCTTCCGCGACCTCCAGCGGCACCGCATGATGACGATCGAGTGGCAGAACCTGACGCCGCACCACGGCTACCTGCGGCCGGCCGAGGTGGATGACGCCGGTGCGGCGGCCGAGTACGACCGGGCGATGGCAACCTCGGCGGGTTTGCATGATCTGTTGGCTCGACAGTTCCCAGACCGGGCGAGCTATGCCGTGGCGCTGGCCTACCGGGTTCGCTTTGTCATGAACCTCAATGCGCGGGAGGCCATGCATCTGACGGAGTTGCGTTCGGCACCCCAGGGGCACGTGAGCTACCGGGTGGTGGCACAGCAGATGCACCGGGCGATCGCCGAGCAGGCGGGTCACCGGTTGGTGGCCGAGATGATGAGTTATGTGGACCATGGGTCTGGCGTGGAACTGGAGCGTCTCGAGGCCGAGCGCCGGGCGGAGGCCAGGCGCGGTGCGGCCGCCGAATAGGGCGCTTCCCGGCGTCCACGGGTGACTTTTTGTGCGCTGGGGTGGACGCCGCCGAGTCCAGGTTGTAGGCAATGCACCGGCTTCGCCGAGAAGCCGGGTCGGCGAGGACGCGAGAGCTGTCTATGATGCCGCCCGACCACCCGCTGACGTTCTGAGGATTTACTGCAATGGCTGCTGACGACATCGATGATCTCGAAGATGATGCAGACGAGCTCGACGACCAGGTCGAAGAGCTCGACGAGGAGCTCGACGACGACGATCTGTCCACCGACCTGGATGAGGACCTCGTTGAGGTCCCCGAGGAGGACGACGACGACTCCGACGATGCCTCTGCGGCCGCCAAGGCGCCGTCCGAGGACGATGCCTCAGCGGCCGCCAAGGCGCCGTCCGAGGACGAGGACGACGAGGAGGACCTTGGCCCCGATGACGTCGAGGCCGACCTCGACACGATCCTCAAAGGGAAAATCGCCTCCGAGGACGACCTCGATGATGACGATGAAGAAGAGGAAGAGGCGCTTGTCGTTCCGGTGAAGAAGCCGGCACCGGTGGAGCAGGCAGATGGGGTGACGGCCAAGCAGGAGGGCGAGTTCACCTGCCCCGGGTGCTTTATGGTGGTGCATCCACGCCAGTTCGGACGGCGGGTCAACCCCACGTGTCCGTCCGGCGAGGAAGACTGCCCTGGCATCCAGATCGCATTCGGAATGTCGTGATCCCGGCTGCCACGCTCCCCGTTGAAGCCCCCGAGGACGTGCTCTTCGACACGCCGCTCGCGCGGCTGGCCATCGGCTCGGCCGGTGCTGTCGACCGATTGATCACCCGTACCCAGGGTCAGATGGCGCTCGGCGTGCGACTTGGCCGGCTCGTCTGCGCCCATGCCGGTCTTCCGATGGATCCTCCTGGACTCGACCTGGGGGACCGCCCGCGGCTGCATCCGGTGCGCCAGATGACCCGCCCGTCCAACGTCAGCCCGCTTCGCGTCGAGGACCGACTCTCGGCGATGAGCGCCAACGACGGGCCGGCACCCAGCGGAACCGTGGCGCAGACCGTTTCGGTGCAACCGACCCCATCTGAGCCATTGCCAGTGGTTGGCGACCTGGCCATTCCTGGCTTTGATGAGCTTGCCGCCTCCCAGGTGGTGAAGCGTCTTGACGCGTTGACCGCCGCTGAGCTGGCCGCCATCGGTGCCTACGAGCAGGCCAACCGCGGGCGACGCACCATCCTGACGCGGGTTCGTCAACTGCAATCGTCGATGTGACGGGGCCGATCGAAGCTCGCAGTGCCACCCTGGACGAGCTGCCAACCGTGCTCGAGTTGGTCCGTCAGGCCCACGACGGGCAACTCAACCAGCGTGATGGCGGTACCTGGGCGTTGGCCAACGCAGCACCGGTCACCGAGCAGCGACTCCGAGACCGCTTGGCCGACGGCCTGGTTGTGGTCGGCACGGTGTTTGATGTGCCGCTCGGGGTGACGGTAGCCCGCCTTGAGCCCGTTGCAGATGGCCTCCTGGCCGTCGTCGAGGAGATCCACACCCATCCCGATGCCCGCGGGGTGGGCGTCGGGCGACACATGATCGAAGCGGTGGAAAGCTGGGCTCGCGCTGCGGGATGTATCGGTATCGACTCGCTGGCGCTCCCGGGTGACCGGGCCACCAAGAACTTCTTTGAGGCGGCCGGTCTGATCGCCCGGGCGATCGTGGTGCATCGAAGTTTGGCGTCCGAAGAGCCTCCCCCGCACCGGTGGAGCCTTGACGTTGGGTGAACGGCCTCAGGTGGCCGTGGGTGCGGTGGTGCAGCGCGACAACGAACTGTTGTTGGTGAGGCGAGCGACCGCACCCGACGTGGGCGCATGGACGTTGCCTGGCGGCCGTGTGGAGCACGGCGAGTTGCTTGCAGAAGCTGTGATTCGTGAACTTCGGGAGGAGACCGGTGTGGTGGGGGTGTGCAGCAACCAGGTCGGCATTGCCGAACTCCTGCCCGACTCGGCCGGGACCCGTGCCCACTACGTGGTCGTCGACTTCCAGGTGACCCTGTTGGATCCGCATCAAGAGCCACAAGCGGGATCGGACGTCTCAGACGCACGCTGGGTACCTGTGTGGGATGTTGCCGCTCTGGATCTCACGCCTGGCCTGGCAGAGTTTCTTTCGGCCAACGAGATCATCGACACCATCGCCTGAGTGGCTGCGGGGCGTTGGCCCCGCAGCCACAACACGAGGACCGGGTTCAGCGGCCCTTCCATACGGGGTCGCGCTTCTCGAAGAAGGCCGTGAGACCTTCACCGAAGTCTTCGGCGCCGAACATCTTGGCGATTCCCTCGTTGGACAGCCGCCAGCCGGTCTCCTCATCGGCCAGGGCCGACTCAAGCACGATCTTGCGACTCTCGCGGACGGCCAGCGGAGCAGCCTTGGCCACCTGCTCGGCCAATTGGACGGCACCGTCCAACGCATCGGCCTCCTCGGTCAGGGCATTCACCCAACCGAAGTGATGAGCCCGCTCGGCCGGGAAGTCCAGGCGCCCGGTGAGCACCAGTTCCATGGCCACGTTGCGGGGCAACACGCGGGGAAGCCTGAACAGCCCGCCGCCGGCGGCGACGAGATTGCGCAGCACCTCGGGTACGCCGAACACGGCCGTCTCCGACGCAACGACCATGTCGCAGGCCAACACGATCTCGGTTCCCCCGGCGAGTGCCGGACCGTCGACCGCGGCGATCACCGGCTTGGTGCGCTCACGTGCGACGAACCCGGCGAATCCGCCCTTCTCGGTCATCATGGCGCCCGGGTCGGTGCTCATGGCCTTCAGGTCGGCTCCGGCCGAGAAGATCCAGCCCTTTTCGGTGCGCGCACCGGTGAGCACTCCGACCCACAGGTCGTCATCAGCTTCCAACTGGTCGATTGCGGCCTCGATGCCCTGAGCCACGTCGCCGTTGACGGCGTTGCGTGCCTCGGGACGGTTGATCGTGATGATTGCGACGTGGCCGCGGCGCTCCATGAGCACCTTGTTGTTGCCCTCGATCACCGGACTGGCTGTGGTTTCCTCGTTCGTCATCGTCCCAAGTTAGGAGCCGGCGACGGGTTGGGGCGAGTTACTCGGCGTCGGTCGCGTCGGGCACGACACCCTCGTGAGTGTCGGTGTCGTCAGCCACCGACACGGGAGCCGTCTCGGTGGGTGGCGCTGCGTCCGCGGCCGGCGCCTCGGTCGGGGCCTGGTCCGTGGGGGCCTGGTCCTTGGGCACGCCGCCGCCGGGCGCGTTCCGCTGTGGTCGATCGCGCGGTGGTCGATCGCCCTGCCTGGCCTCGTTGGGCTTGCGCCCCGGTTTCGCCTTGTCACCACCGGGGCGGCGACGCCTGGGTGGGTTTTTGGGCGCAGTGGCAGGGTCCACGCCGAACTTCTTTGCCAGTTCGGGTAGCCGGGAGGCCACAGCCCGAACGGTGCCCAACAGTTCCTCGCTGGGCTTCGCCGGGATGTGGTCGAGATCCACGAGCGCACGAATGGGGGAGAAGGCCAGCGCGTCCAGCAATGCGCCCCACCGGTCGTCGGTCATGGCGTCGTCCACGGAGTCGACCACGGCACCGGCCAGTCGCGTGGCCAGATCGCCGGGCAGCGGGGCACCGGCCTTGGGGGACCGACTGGATACCCGCAACGCACGGATCACCCGACCGGCCCCAATCAACGCTGAGATTTCCTCGGCCCACGCGGTCTGTTCGGTCTCGACGCGACTGTTCAGTGCGTCGCGCAGCCGGCTGGCCAGGGCACGGGTGTCCTCGTCGTTCGCGGCCGTGTCGCCGGCCACCACCACCGAACGGAGGTCGCGTAGGTCCACCTCGTCGGCCTGTTCCACGGCCGCCTCGGCGCGATCGCGCCATTCTGCCGTTCGGAGCTGTTCCTGAAGCTGTTCGGCCAGTCCGATCAGTGGTCCGGGCTTCACCTCTGGGCGACCCTCGGCCTTGTTGTGCTCGTTCTGTTCCTTGATGGCGGCGCGCACCGCGGGCAGGCCGCCTGCGATCAGCTGATCGGCAACGGGTCGCTGCTCGTCCGGCAACGACGCCAGTACCTCGTTGCGATGGGTCTTTCCGGCGCGCAGCCGCTTTGCCTTGGGCCGGGTGGGCACCTCGGGCGGCGCCGGGCGATGCGGACGGTCGCCGCGACCGCGGCCGTCGTCGCGCCCGCCACCTTCACCCCGGTTGTCCCGACCTCGGCCACGGCCGCGATCACGGTCGCCTTCTCGGCCACGTCCCCGGCCTCGACCGCCGTCACGGTCGTCTCGGCGTCCGCCGCCCCGACCCTTCTCCGCCAGCTTGGTGGTGACCAACTGGGAGGGTTCGTTCGAAATGAGCTCGAGGGTCGTGGCCTCCTTGCGTTGGCGTCTGGCCGGAGTGATGTTGGTGAGGTCGATGCCATCGAGACCGAAGTCGGCCTCGGCCTTGAATTGGTCGCCCACCTTGGTCCCCTCGGGCAGCAGCGTCCGGGGGCCCTCGCCCTTGGGTTGCTTGGCCCCGACGACACGCCAGGTGAAGCGGTCGTCGCCGGGAAGGCTGGTGATTTCGATCTCGAGGCGGCTTGACATGGTTGGCTCTCTCGTCGGTGCATGGGCCCGCCGTGCGGTGGCGAAGGGCCGGGGTCGGTCTGGGGTCGGCACAGCAGTGCTGACGCGCCACGGTCTCGGGCGGTGCCCGAGACCGTCTATCAATCGTAGCGTTCTGCGATGCGGGCGCTGGGAACGTCACCCTGGTACGGGCGTCCTACCCCTCCCAGGGTTTGAACTTTCCGCCGGTGCTCGGAGCGTGGGGTACCTCCAGCAGCAGCTGCTCCACCACCTCGGTCAGCGCCGGGTGGGGATAGATGACGGTGCGGGCGACCTCGTCGGCCGTGTTGCCCAGGGCCATGGCCTGGGCGAGTGGCTGGATCAGGAGCGACGCCTCATGGCCCAGAATGTGAGCACCGAGGATCAGGCGCGTCTCCGGGTCGACCAGCACCTTCGCGAACCCAACCGAGTCCTCCATCGCCCAGCCATAGGCGGTGGAGCCGAAGTCGCGTCGGCCAACGAGATACGGCCGGCCCAACGCCTGAAGCGACTCCTCCGAAAGGCCGACCTGAGCGACCTCCGGATGGCTGAACACCACGTGGGGTACGGCCGACTCGTCGATCCGATGCAGATCGTCCGGATGGGAAAGGTTGTGGCCGACGATGTCGGCCTCACGGTTGGCCAGGTGTTTGAGTTGGAGGGGGTTACGGATGTCTCCCAGCGCCCAGACGCCGGGTGCGTCGGTGGCCAGCGTGTCGTCGGTGATCACATAGCCATACTCGTCGAGGCGCACCCCGGTGCGTTCAACGGCCAGTTGGTCCCCGTTGGGGACACGTCCGGCGGCCACCAGCAGGGTGTCGCCCTCCACCACCGAACCGTCGGAGCAGTGGGCAACAACCCCGGCCGCGGTCGGTTCCACCGAGGTGACCGTCACGTTGACCCGCAGGTCGATCTGCCGGCCGAGCGCCCGTGTGAATCGGGTGCCGATTTCCCAGTCTTCGTGGCTGAGCACCCGCGATGACCTGCCGATGACCGTGACCTCCGCGCCGAAGGTGCCGAACACGTGCGACATTTCGGCTGCGATGAAGCCGCCCCCGATGATGACGAGGTGCCCGGGCACCTCGTCGATGCGCATGATCGTGTCGGAGGTGTGAAACGGGACCGTCTCAAGGCCCGCCACCTGGGGTATGCGGGGGCGGGCACCGGCGGCAAGCACCATCCGGTCGGCGCTCACCTGTTGGGTGGCCCCGTGAGCGTCGACCACCTCGACGGTACGGTCGCCGACGAAGGTCGCCTCACCGTTGTAGACCGTGAGGTGATCCTGGCCTTGGCGGTAGTCCTCACCTCCGGCGGCGATGGGATCGATGCGACCAAACGTGCGATCCCGGATCTCCCTCCAACGCACCCCGTCCAGGGTCAGGTCCACCCCAAGTGCTCGTGCCTCCTGGGCGAGGCGGATCACCGTTGCCGGGTAGATGAGCATCTTCGATGGGATACAGCCCCGGTTCAGACAGGTGCCGCCGAAGGCCCCGCGTTCGATCATGGCCACCGACAGGTGCTCAAAGCGCTCATCGAGGAACGTGTTGCCAGAACCTGAGCCGATGACGCACAGGTCGTGATGCGCCGTGGTGGTCGACGGAGAAGCGGGGGTTGGGGTGGTTGGGGAGGTCACCGAATCATCCTGCCAGGTCCCCGGCGGGGGCGGCCCCAGCGGGCACACTGGGCGGGTGAGCGGGACGAGCATCACTATCGATGAGCGGGTCGAACTCTGCGGCGGCCTCCCAACGGTGTCGTGGCGTACCTGGGTCGTGGCGCGTGCGCTTGTCCTGGTGGTTGCGGGCGTCCTTGGCGTGGCGGTGCTGTATCTGGTCGCCGTTCGCACGGGCATCGGCCAGCGGCTGGACGATGCGGTGGTCAGCGGCCGTGCGGAGCAGCGGAGTTGGTTTCGTTGGTCGGTTGTGGCACGCCTGACGCGTCGGAGTGGCCTGGCGCTGTTGGCTGGGGCCGCGCTGGCCTTCGGATGGGCGTTGTCGCGGCGACGTTTTGCTCAGGCGGCCGCCGCAGCGATGGTGATCGGTGGATCATTCGCCACCTCCGAGATGCTGAAGAAGGCGGTACTGGATCGCCCGTCGTTGGATACGACCTACCCCTTCAACAGCTACCCGTCCGGACATGCCACCGTGGCGGTGGCTGTCGCAGTGGGGCTGATTCTGGTGGCGCCTCAGCTTTGGCGGGGCACGGTGGCCCTGGTGGTCGGGGCGCCGGCCACGATGGTGGCCAATGGCACCTTGGCAATCGGCTGGCACCGACCCTCTGACGCCATAGGTGCGTCGCTGGTGGTGTTGGCCTGGAGTGCCGCCACTTTTGCTGTGCTCACGTTGCTTGGGGGCGCGTCGCGGGCGGGCCCGGGACGCGCCCGTCGGGTGTCGTTCGGTTTCTGGGTACTGGGCGCGGTGACGCTGATCGCCGCTCTGCCCGGCTTGTGGGAGCTGGGCGGACTGCTGAGGCGGCTCAGCAACCCGGAGCGTCTGGCCACCGGGGAGCTGAAGCACCTCTACAACACCGCCGACCTCCTGGTCCTCGCCTCGGTGACCGGCGTGATCGCACTGGTCCTGGTGATGCTGCACGGCGTGTCGTTGCACCGTGCCGGTGGGCCTCGACGCTCGGCCCCAGCGCGGTCAACCGCCCACGTGCGCTGGGCCGGCAGCAGAGCAAAACGAGAACGCGTTATCGTTCGTCCCCGCACCGTCGCCATCATCAGCCCATCGGGGGAGAACCATGCAGCTGGCCTACACCGCAGAGCAAGAGGCGCTTCGCTCCGAACTGCGGGGCTACTACGACCGCATCCTCACCGCCGAGGTTCGTGAGGCGCTTCACGTTGAGGAGGGAGTGGGCAAGGTGCATCGGGAGGTCATCGGTCAGATGGCCCGAGACGGTTGGATGGGCATTGGCTGGCCCACCGAGTACGGCGGCCAGGGCCGCAGCCAGATCGAGCAGTTCATCTTCTACGACGAGTCGATGCGGTCCGGCGCTCCGGTGCCGATGCTCACGATCAACACGGTGGGTCCCACCATCATGAAGAACGGCACCGACGAGCAAAAGCGGCGTTTCCTGCCCCGGATCCTTGCCGGGGAGATCCTGTTTTGTATCGGCTACAGCGAGTCCGAGGCCGGCACCGACCTGGCCTCGTTGACCACCAAGGCCACCAGGGATGGCGACGAGTACGTCATCTCCGGTCAGAAGATGTGGACTTCGCTGGCTTCCGACGCCGACTACTGCTGGTTGGCTGTGCGCACCAATCCGGAGGCTGCCAAACACAAGGGCATTTCGATGATCGTGGTGCCGATGGAGACCGAGGGCATCACCATCGAACCGCTGCACCTGCTGAGTCAGCACGACATCAATCAGGTGTTCTACGACGACGTGCGGGTGCGGGCCGACAACCTGGTGGGCGGCGAGAACAACGGTTGGTCGCTGATCGTCGACCAGCTGAATCACGAGCGCGTCACGCTGTGCTCGTCAGGTTTACTCGAACAGGCATACACCGAGGTGCGCGACTGGGCCTTGGCCACCCGCAACGCCGACGGCCGTCGGGTGATTGACGATGAGTGGGTGCAGATGAACCTGGCCCGCGTGCGCTCGGGGCTCGATTACCTGCGCCTGATCAACTGGAAGGTTGCCTGGACCGGAACCCAGGGCACGCTGGATGTGGCGGATGCGTCCACGATCAAGGTGTTTGGAACCGAGTGGTACCTGGAGTCGTTCCGGCTGCTTACGGAGATCCTCGGACCTCGCGGGTACGTGGCCCGCGGCTCGGCCGGCGATCTGTTGGCCGGGCGCCTCGAAATGAACTATCGCTCGCTGCTGATCCTCACCTTCGGGGGCGGAACCAACGAGATTCAACGAGACCTGATCGCCATGTTCGGCCTGGGGATGCCCCGGCCGTTGCGGGCGTAGCGACGCGACGAACCTGTTGCGCCCGACGTACAACCGACGCTGGTGGACGTAGACCCAAAAGGGACAAGAACATGGACTTCTCCTACGACGACTCCGAGCAGGCGATCGGTGACCTGGCACTTCAGGTACTGACCGACGGCAGCGACCCTGCCGGGCTGCGGGAGCTGGAACGACCGTCCGACGGGTCGGCGCCCGGACCGCGTTTCGACCGTGCGCTCTGGGCCACGCTGGCGGACACCGGCATTCTCGGGGCCTGCCTGCCGGAGGATCTGCCCGGCGGCGGGGGAGCGGCGTTGGGGCTGGTGGCCATGGGGCGCATTTGTGAGGCCCGGGGGGCAACCGCGGCAGCCGTGCCGTTATGGGAGACGCTGGCGCTCGGAGCGCTGCCGCTGGCGCATTTGGGGTTCGGAAAGGTGCGCGACTCCTGGCTCGACCGAGTGGCCGCCGGCGACGCGGTCTTGACCGCCGCATGGCATGAGGACGGCGGCGAGCCCGGCGTCCCAACGGCCCGCATGTCCGAGAACGGCGGTGGGGTGACCGTCACGGGTTCCAAGGTGGCGGTGCCCGCCGGCCAGATCGCCGACGCGGCGGTCGTGCCGGTGACTGGCTCCGACGGCGAGGTTGCACTCGTCCTGGTTGAACTCAATCAGCAGGGGGTCACCCGTACGCCGTTGCGAACGACGGCGGCCAGCCCGGACGCCAACCTTGATTTTGTCGGGGCGACCGGTGACGTGATCGCCGTGGGCGCCGATGCCTTGAGCTGGGCCTGGCAACGGGCGGTTGCCACCCAATGCGCCGTCGTGACGGGCGGGGTGGCGACCGCCATGGCGATCACGGCGCAGTACACCAAAGATCGGAAGCAGTTCGAGCAGCCGATTGCCGCGTTCCAGGCGGTTGCCCACCGTGCGGCTGACGCGTTTGTCGATACCGAGGGCGTCCGCCTGACGGCGGCGCAGGCACTGTGGCGTCTGGAGGCCAACATGCCGGCTGCGGCCGAAGTGGCCATCGCCAAGTACTGGGCCGCCGATGCCGGGCAGCGGGTGGTGCATGCAGCAATGCACCTTCACGGCGGCATGGGCGTCGACCGCGACTACCCGGTGCACCGCTACTTCCTGCAAATGAAGGAGCACGAACTGCAACTCGGCGGCGCCAGCCGCAGCCTGGTTGCCCTCGGCAGGCTCATCGCCGCCGGGGAGGCCTGACCCAAAGCGTCACTGCGCCGACCGGCGACGTCCCGCGCGGCGCCACCGCCGGTACGGTGTCCCCACATGTTTCTGGTGCTGCTCCTCCTGCTGGTTGTCGTTCCGCTGGCTGAGTTGTGGGCGATCATCGCCGTGTCCGACGCCATCGGCGGTTGGCCGACGATCGCTCTCCTGCTCTTCGACAGCCTGCTTGGCGCCTGGCTTTTAAGGCGGCAGGGGAAGGGGGTGATGGCCAAGGTCGACAACCGTCTCCGTGTCAACGAGTTGCCCACCGACGAACTGGTGGATGGTGTCCTGATCCTCGGAGCGAGCGCTTTGATGATCACCCCGGGTTTCATCACCGACATCACGGGCTTCCTCTTGCTGTTGCCGGTCACCCGGATACCTCTTCGCTCCCTGTTGAAGCGACGCTTCACCGCCAAAATGGGCCAGGGGTTTCAGTTCGTTTCGATGGGCTCCCCGGGTGGCGCCGGCGGGTTTGGCTTCAGCGGGGGATTCGGCAGAGCCTCAACCAGCACGTCGGCGCGGTCGTCGACACCGCAGGGAGCCGGACGGATCTGGGATGCCGAGGTGGTCGAGCCCGACGCCGAGCTGTCCGATCCAGGGGTGTCGGATCCGGGGCCCGGGGGGCAGGGTCCGGGGCGACCGACCGGCTGCGACTCCGGCTGAGCGAGTGGTCGTCAGCGTCGGCGTCGGCGTCGGCGTTGGCCGGCGCGGCCGGCGGCGGCCACGGTGTGATGTGTTCCGTGGACCAGACGCTCCGCCATGGCCACGGACCCAAGCTGTGCCCGTCGCCAGCGGTTGATGACAGGCAGGGCAAACGGTCCGATCAACCAGCACAGCGCAGCCGCCTTGGCCGGATCCAATCCGGCTCGTTCGCCCCTCGTCCAGCCGATCGAACCCCAGATCAGCGCCCAGGCGACGGCGACAAGCGACCAGATACTGAGACTCCACAACAAGGCGGTCATCGATCGAGTCCTTCGGAGGTTTCCCACCAGGTTGCCGGGGGTGGGGGAGGAGTTCCGGCCGACGGTGGCGATGGTGGTTGGGGAGGCGGCGGTGATGGGGGTGGCGGCGGTGGAGCCGAGGCCGGTTCTCCAGCGTGGGCCGGTTGCTGCTGCGCCCGGTTCCTGCGGAGCGAGGGAAATGCGGCGCCGACGGTCAACAGGGCCACCCCGATGATGGCCAGGATCGGGCCGTTTCCTGCGCCCGCCCCTCGCAGGCCATCCGCGGTCTGACCGACCAACTGATCGCCGAGGCCGGACGGAGCAAACTCTGCGGCGCGGAGCTCCAGTGCATCGGTCGGCACCAGCCGCACCACGAATCCGCTGATCAACAGGGTGGCACCGGCAAGGATCAACAGTGAGATGCCGAAGATTCCACCAAGTAGGCGGGGGGTTGCGCCGCCACGGGTCATGGTCCACAGCGCAGTCACGACCAACCCAAGAATCAGTGTGCCCAGAAGCTGTCCCAACACCGGAATCTCCGCTCCTGTCACGGTGAAGTTCGCAGCTTGGAGCCACGTGTCCCCTCTGGAAAGGGCCACGATGGCGATCCCGCCGAGCACGATCCAGCCACGAACCGTGCCCAGCGGCCCGCGTGAGAGCCAGGACTTGAAGGTCAAGACCGGTGGACGCCCGGCGCCACTCAACAATGCAGCCATGGCCGATGCGCCAAACAACAGCTGACCTGGGCCGGGCAACAGGCGGACGGGGGCGCCATCGAGGGCTTCCAATGCAGTCCGCCCGACCGACAGGGCGGCCAACAACTCGGCGATCAGGTTGGTGCCAAGCACCAACCCGGCAGCGGCCAGGGCCGCCAGGGACACCGACTTGCTTCTCGGAACCGGGGGATCGAGCGGTGAGGTCGGGGGAGGGTCGGGTCTCAGCGAGCCTGAGAACACCACGAGGGCACAAGCCAAGGCGCACACAGCCAACACTGGAAACCGCGCGGCGTAGGTGATGCCCGCCCCAGGGGTGATCGAAGGGCCCATCCAGGGAAGCAGCGTGACGCCCACCGCCATGAGGGCGCCGGAGAGTCCTCGGGTGGCTCGTGCCGACCAGGGGATGCCATCAAGTCGGGATCGACTGAGCAGTTCCGGTGTGGGCGGTGGGCTCATCAGGGAATCGCACCATCAGGTTCGGATTTCATCTCCCGAACCGTAGCTGACGACGTGCCTCAGGGCTGGAGGGGGGTAAGCGTGCGAAGCGAGGGTGCGAACACGCCACCGGTGGGCAGGTGGGCCAGATCGAATCGGTTCAGTGGCTTGGGGAACAGGTGCGGGATCTCCTCTGGATCGAGGAACTCATACCCGGCCTCGTCGGTCCAGCCGCACAGCTCGCGATAGGCGACCACCATCACCCTCCAGCCGGCCGCCTTGGCCGGGTCGGCGGTCACGCGGGCGAGGTCCTGGTCGGCCGAACACACGATCAACGTGCCTGGCTGGTCTCGCTCGGCCAGGCGCTGGGCGCTCGCCGCAACCAAGGCGTCGTCGATGTCGCCTTCGTCGCGGTCCCGACAGAACACGGTGAACCCGCTCTGGCGGGCAGCGGTCACGAACGGTGCAACCTGGGCTGCACGGTTGGACACCACCGAGAGAAACAGCAGGGCCTCGACGTCCATCGGCGAACCCGGGCGCCGGCCCTCAACCGTTTCCGTGGACGGTGTGCCCTGACCGACCAGCCACTTGCCGAATGCGTCGTATTGGGGGCGAACCACGGTGTGATGGTCTGCACCGGTCACCGAGAAGAGCGAGGCGTCCATGTTTGGCGCGTCCCAGAGGCACAGCACCAGCGGTCGCCGGCGATCGTGATGGTCGGGCAGCGGAACCTTGGGCACCGGGTGATCGCTGCCGTTGGCCACCACGTCCTCGAGGTTGGGCGTACGCATAGTGCTCCAGGGTCTAGTGCGACACCGTCGCCACCGTCGGAGATGCCACCAACTGCTTGGGGCCAACAATACCCGTCGAATGTCTGAGCCACCCGCGCCGGGCTGGGAGAACGCCGCCGTAAATCCTCGTTATGTCAAGTGACACGGTTCGGCAGGGTGGTTGACGAATCGTCATCCGGGACGACTCACCGGGTTTTCAAGCGCCTGGTGAGCGACCGGAGCTGCTTGAGCGGTTCGCCCGCCGCCGGGTATGCGTCTGCGAAGCGTGCGGGCAACGAGCGATTGCGACGGATCCAGCGGTCGAGCTCCGGCCCGGACTCGAAACTGGAGATGAGCCCATGCCGGGGCTGATCTCCACGATGCACCACCACGTGCCAGAGCCGTTGTGTGTCAACCACAAAGCGGGACCCTCGGTGCAGCGGAATTCGAATCTCGGTTGCCGGATCGGGATAGCCGTCGGGATCGTTGTCCATCAGCATCATGTAGCTGTCTGGATTGTCGGTGAGTTCGAGCCAGGAACGGACCACCCAGCCTGCGTTCTCCGGGTTGTAACGGTTGTTCTGGTCGCGGTGCAGCAGCGTCTTGGCCTCGCTTCTGGCCTGGGGCTTGAGCGAAATCACCCGGACGCGCCCGAAGTTGCAACCAACGTCTTGGACGTACCGCTGAAGCGACGGCGCCACGGAGGCATTGGCGGTCCAGATGCCGTCCTTGTCGGCTCGGCGAAGGTTGGAGAAGCCCACGCAGTTCATTCCACCGTCGACCGAGGCGAGCGGCGCAAAGTGTGTGTCGCCGCCGGACTTCCAATCGAGGTAATCGAGGCTGCGCCACTCACCCTCCGGGCAGACCTCGGGTGCATCGGTCAGCCGCACGGCGCCGGTTGCCCAAAGGACGTCGAGGCGTGGATGTCGGGTGTGCAGATCGAGCGACCGGCTGAGTTCGGCGTCCAACGGCAGGTCGATCATTGGTGGATATTCTGCCCGATCGACGGTTTCGCTGCTACCCCACCGCGGCACGAAATGCCTCGACGAGCCCCGTCAGCGCCTCGGTGGCGGGCCCGAGCCCGGCGGGCACCACCATGGGTACCTTGAAGTCGGTGATGCCCAGCTCGACCCAGGTTGGTGCCGCCGTCACCGTGGCCGCCAGGTCGAGGACGCCGTCGCTGTCCATGATGGCCGGGAGGTAGCTGGTCACCTGTACGGTCGCCGGGTCGCGTCCGAGTTGCTCGAGCGCCTCCCGCATCGCCCTCACTCCCCCTTTGAGGTCCGCGACGGCCGGACCCCACGGGATCCAGCCGCTGCCGAAGCGGGCCAGCCGTTCCATCGAGCGCCGCTGCACGGTGCCGCCGATCCAGATCGGCACTCCGCCGGCCTGAAGAGGCTTCGGCATGGCGTGGATGCCGTCGAAGCTCAACTCCGGTGATTCATAGGAGGCTCGGCTTTGGCCCCAGAGCGTTTGGCAGACCTCGAGGGTGTGGTCGAGTTGTCGGCCGCGTGCTGCGAACTCCAGCCCGGCGGCGGTGTACTCCTCCTCCTGCCAACCGACTCCCACCCCCAAATCGAACCGCCCGCCGGACAACACGTCGAGCGTCGCTGCAGTCTTGGCAAGCACCACTGGCCGTCGCAGTGCTGCGAGCAGGATGCTGGTGCCCAAACGCACCCGGGTGGTCTGTCCGGCCAAGAACGCCAGGGTCGTCAACGGCTCCAACCAGTGCCCGTCGGGTCCAGTCGGCTGGCGTCCACCCTTGGTACCCCCACGCGTGGGGTCTGCATAGGCCTCGGGGTTCTCCCCAAACACCACATGGTCCGAAAGGATGATCCGGTCAATGCCTGCGGCGTCGGCGGCGACGGCCGTGTCGACCAACCGATCCCACCCGCCGGGGTCATCCGCCGCAAAGTTTCGGGGCTGAATTGTCAGCTGTGGTCGCGCGGGGAGGGCCTGCCGGCCGAGGAGCGGCGTCATCTGGTGGACCCTATCGACCCAGGTGCCGCGCGGTGCCGAGGCGACGCGATGGCGCCACTCCCCTCCCGTATCCTGGCTTGGCAGCCAAACCCGGGAGTCGCCAATGGCCGGAGCCATCGACAGGATCTTTCATCCCGCCATCGAGCGGGTGGCGCGCACGCGCTACCCGGCTGCCCGTGACATGGTCGAGGAGTTGCGTCGCAAATATCGGCCCGGCAACTCCGACGAATTGATCAAGCTGATCGCCAAGCGTTACATCCGTGAGCTCGCTGCGGTGTCCGCCCTCGCTGGCGGAGCGGCGGCGATACCGGGTGCCGGCAGGGGCACGGCAATGGTGTCCGGCACGGCAGACCTGGCCTACTCGATCACCAAAATGGGCGAGATGATCCTGGCCATTGGTATCGCCGCGGGACACGATGCCCAATCGTTGGAACAGCGGCGCAGTTGGGTGGTCAGCGTGCTGACGATGGCCAACGGTGCATCGGCTGGAGTCGAGGGTCTTGCGGGGCGGCTTGGCTCCGCCGGCGGAGCCAAGCTGGTGAGCCAGATCCCGGACGAGGCCCTCGTTACGCTCAACGCCAAGCTGAGCGCCCAGTTGCCGACCAGGTTGGGAATCGAACATGGGGCGTTTCGAATCGGTCGAATGGTTCCCTTCGGCATCGGTGCCGGTATCGGCGCCGCCGGATCAGCGGTGATCACCCGGTCCACCGCCAAGGCCGCCGGAAGGTTCTTCCAGCTCGAACCCACGGGTCACATTCCAGGTGGTGCCGTTGGGGATTTGTCGGTTGACGGCCTGGCGGTCGCGCTTGGTCCAGCCAACGTTCAACTCGCAACGCAGGCCGACGCGCCGCCTCCAGACTGAGGGGCCACGCCGGTTCATCCTGGGGTACTCGGCGACCTTTCCGATTGTTCGCCGAAGCCGGGGTCACGACGGCGACCTACAACCCGAATTGGGGCTCGGAAGGTAGCTGAGTTTGTCGCCAGAGATCCGCGATATGAATCGCTCCGGGCTTCTTGGAGGCTCTTATGTGGCCTGAGTCGGTGGCGAGACTGGACACGTCGGCAGGACTACGTTCGGGCCCATGGACCTCACCGATGCACTGACATGGGCGGCCAAGCGCAAGCACGGCGTGCTCATCACCATCCGCTCCGACGGGAGACCCCAGTCGTCGGACATTGTCTACGGGATTCGCGACGGACTCTTCGAGATTTCGGTGACCAACGGTCGGGCCAAAACCGCCAACATGCGCCGCGACCCGCGCGTGGTTCTCCACCTCACCGACCCGGCCACCTGGTCGTACGTGTCCTTCGATGCCCGGGCGGAACTCAGCGAGCCGACCAAGCGGGCCGGCGATGCCACGAGCGACCTGATGGTGGACTATTACGCAGCCGTCGCAGGAGAGCCCCACCCCGACCTGGGCGAGTACCGGCAGGCCATGGCCGACGAGGGCCGCCTCCTGGTCCGGCTGACGCCGACCGGCGTAGTCGGCCAGGTCCACTGAGCCGCCGGTGAACGTTCGGGCGTCGGATTCGTCCGCTGAACCCGGCGTTGTCGACGAGAGCGGGCTGAAGGCCGACTACGTGCGGGACGGCTTCGTGGTGGTGCGGGGGCTCATCGACGTTGCAACGGCCGCTCGGGTGCGGGCAGACGTCGAGTCGAGCTGGGATTCGATGAGCAGGGACTCCGATCGGATTCAGGATCTGTGGCGGACGTCTGCCGCAGTCAGGGCACTTGCGGCCAACCCCGCAGTGGTCAGCACGTTGGTCGGCCTGTACTCCATGCGACCGATCCCATTTCAGACCTTGAACTTCCGAACCGGGACGGAACAGCCGCTGCACGCCGACTCGATGCACTTCGACACCGTGCCGGGGGGATTGATGTGTGGAGCCTGGGTGGCGTTGGAACACGTGACCGAGGGGCAGGGTCCGCTGCGGCTGGTTCCCGGGTCGCAACGACTTCCGGCGCTCTCGCCCGAGGAGTTTCAGACCGACGCCGGCCGCTTCGATGATGGTGCCTACGAGTTGGCGGTGTGCGGAAGCATGGCGAATGCGGCCGCCCTCGGGTCGGATGACCTGCAATCGCCACGAGAGATCACCGCCACAACCGGCGATGTGGTGATCTGGGCTGCGACCACCCTGCATGGTGGCTCGCCCATCCGAAACCCCAATTCCACCCGCTGGTCCCAGGTGACCCACTATGTGTTTGAGGGGGCTCCGGTGGTCACGCCGCAACGGTCTCGTCCCTCGGAGGGACGCTGGAGGGTGCGCGACCCACTGCTCAACCTTGCGACCGGCCGAAGCGAACCGTTGATGGCCCGCCATCGGCCGGTGATGGCGATTCCGGCGGGCGAGGGCCTGCATCGTCTCGTGCCACCATCCGAACTCTCGTGGTGGCAGCGAACGCGGAGCAGCGCTCACCGATCGGCGCGGAGGCTGGGCATCCGCTGCCGGCTGATTGGTGCCAGGCTGAGGCGTCGCTGAACAACGAGCGAGACCGGGTCGACCCACGGAACTTGGTGCGCGCTTCACATCCGGCTTCAGTGAACAGGTGTTTACCAGTAGACTTGATTCGAACCTCCCGAAAGGCACTCCATGGGCAGCCAGACCAATCAGGATCGTCATGTCTCGGACCGTCGCACCATCAAGGTGCACGGGCATGAGATCTCGTACCGCACCGGCGGTTCCGGGCCCGTCGTTCTGCTCATCCACGGCATGGCCGGAAGTTCTTCGGCGTGGAAGCCGATCCTGGAGGATCTCGGCGAGCACGCCACCTATGTGGCGCCCGATCTGCCCGGCCACGGTCGCTCGGCCAAGCCGAGAGGCGACTACTCCCTCGGTGCCCAGGCCAGCTTTCTGCGTGACCTTCTGGCCGCCCTCGGGCACGACCGGGCCACGGTGGTGGGCACGTCCCTTGGCGGCGGCATCGCCATGCAGTTCTCCTACCAGCACCCCGAACGGTGCGAGCGGTTGGTGTTGGTGGGCGCCGGCGGGCTGGGCGAGGAGGTGTCACCCTTGCTGAAGCTTTTGGCGCTGCCGGGTTTGGAGTTGGTGATGCCGTTGGCTTTCCAGCCGTTCATCCGTACCGGGGTGGAGGCGGTCACCGGGTGGTTTGGCAAGATGGGCCTGGCCCCGGCACCGAAGACCAACGAGATGTGGCGTTCCTACACCTCGCTGATGGATGGGGAGACCCGCAAGGCGTTCACCCACACGCTCCGCTCGGTGGTGGACCTGAGAGGGCAACGGGTGTCCGCGATGGACAAGCTCTACCTGGCCGCCGATATCCCCACACTGATCGTCTGGGGCGACGAGGATCCGATTATTCCCATCGATCACGCCCATGAGGCACATGCGGCCATCGCCGGGAGCCGGTTGGAGATCATGGAAGGTTGCGGCCACTTTCTCTATGCCGAGGAGCCCCGTCGGTTCACCAAGTTGCTGGTGGACTTCATCGAGACGACCGATGCTGCGGAACTCCACACCGAGGATCTGAACCGACTGCTGGGTGCAGAGGCTGCAGACGAGGTGGCGGACAAGGCGTAGGGCCCTCAGTTCAGATCAGCGTCCACCGGCGCGTGCGCAAAGCGGGCCAGGCGGCCGCCCTGTCGCCGCAACACCCGCTGCCACAGCGTGTCGGGGTCACGGTCCAGCGGATCGTCCGGGTGTACCTCGCAGATGAACCAGGAGTCGATGATCAACTCGCCATCCAACTGGCCTGGACCCCACCCGGCGTAGCCCGCAAACAACCGGAGTTCATCCACTTCGCTCTGGGCCCCTTCGAGGTGTTCCTCCAAGTCGAGGCGACCCAGAGTGCCGGAAATGTGATGGAAGCCGTTGGGCTGCCGGCCGGGCCTCGCCCGCGCCAGGCAGATGATGCCCTGGGTGCTGACCGGACCGCCCAGAAACATCACCCGTGGAACGGCGGTCGTGGGCGCCAACGCAGGAAGCACCTCGTCCACCTCGGTGTCCGCCGGCCTGTTCAGCACCACGCCGATGGCGCCGGCCTCGTCATGATCGATCACGTAGATCACCGACCGTTCGAAGTTCGGGTCGTTCAGGTCCGGTGAAGCCACCAGCAGCCTTCCAGCGGTCGACCCGTCGTCCATGCCCCAATCATGTCACCCGCTCCTGTCTTGCTGCGCCGCGACTGTTGAGTTGGTCTCAGACCAGGCTGCTCCTGCCGTCGTTCTCCCACCCGGAGGCGGTGAGCCGCCAGCCGGGCAGGTCGGCGAGCGGGGTGACGTGCTCGAAGGTGCGTTGGTATCCGGTGCGGGAGATGTGCCACCGCCCGTCGGGGTCGATGCGGTACTCGTCGTGATAGAAGCAGGCGCCCTGCAAGAGAAACTGCCACTGCAGATCAACCAGTTGGTCGGTCAGCGCCCAGATGCCGGTGGCGGTCCGTTCGCCGGTGCGCTCCAGCTCGGGATGGGTCACCCGATGCGCCGAAAGAAAGCTCTCTCGCCCCATCGCCTCGGTAAAGAACCCGATGACGGCCGCGCGCCCCTCGTAGTGCAGCGCACCACCGCTCCACTCCCCCACCACGTCCTGACACAGGGTGTCGGCCACCAGGTCCCAGTCCTTGGTGTCGATCCCGCGGAGGTAGCGATACTTCAGTTCCTCCAACTCGTGCCTCGTGGCCTCGTCGAGTGCTGCTTGTTCCATCAGGAGTTCCCCTTGAATGCCCATGACTCAGCGACCGTGCTCACGGGCGCAACCTCTACCGTAGGCATGATGTGCCCCCGGAAGGTTTCAGCGTGACGGATCTCAACGAGCCGCCGGCGCGCACGGCTGTCCTCACCATGGAGCTACAGCGTGGTGTGGTCGGCGACCTGGCCACCATGGTCGAACTTCGTGAAGCCGTGGCCGAGTCAGGACTGCTGGAAACGGTGCGGAGCATGCTGGAAGCCGCCCGAGCGGCGGAGATTCCGGTGGTACACGCCACCGTGTCGTGGAGGGCCGATCGCCGGGGCACGCCTCTGAACACCCCGTTGGCCCGTCACCTTGCGAACAACCCGCACCAGGTCCTCGAGGGAACTCCCGCCGTCGAGTTGGATCCAAGGATCGGTGCGGTGCCCAGCCGTGACCTGGTATCGCACCGCCACCATGGGATGACACCGTTCACGGGAACGTCACTCGATTCATTGCTCCGCTCGCTTGGGGTCGACCACCTGGTGATCTGTGGGGTGTCCCTGAACGTCGGTGTGTTGGGTGCCGTGATCGAGGCCGTGGGGCTTGGCTACGAGGTGACGATCCCAACCGACGCGGTGGTGGGAATCCCGGCCGACTACGCGGCCGGCGTGCTTCGAAATTCCCTGGCACCGCTGGCGATCCTGGTGAGCAGCGAGGCGTTGTGCCTTCAACTCGACCAATATCGTGCTGTGCGAACATCCGAGTGGGATTCGTCGGTGCACACGATCGAGTGACATCGGTCCAAAAGAACGACGTGACATCGTGAGGGAAGTTGGGTAATGTCACCTTCACGACATCGGAGTTGAGGAATCTCATTCCTCCTTCGATGAGCCGGTTGACTGTGTGAGCTTTCGGGGGGTTGCTCACACAGTCACCGGCAGTTCGCTTTTTGGGCGGACCTCCTCCATGACCGACTTCCAGATGCCGCGGTCAGGTCTGGCAGACTTCGACGGTGGAGTATGTCTCGGTACCTGACAGCGGCGGCTTTGTACTCATCGACCTGCCCAACGCCCCCGAATCGACCGGCATTGTTCGATGGGCCCGGAAGATCCTCAAGGATGGTGCAGCCGGCCTGGCCCGATCGATGACCTACAGCTACGCGGCGCTGGGCCTGAAGGTGTCCGGGGCTTCGGCCGGCATCAGCGCCGACCCCAAGGTTCGTGGCGAGTCGGTGGAGGCCTTCGGAGCAAACCTGGCCGACGCGGTTGGTGACCGTCGAGTGTTCCTCGACGCCGGGAAGGGGGTCTCGGAGGCGGACCTGGCCCCGCTTCGTGTTCTCGACACCCGTCACACGATGTACTTCGACCCCGAGACTCATCAAGCGTTGACCAACCAAGGCGTGCTGGCAGCCGCCGCCTGGGCCCACGGACCGCTCGCCGGTGCCAGGGTGGCCATCGACGGTGGTGGTGACGGTGAGGTTTCGCTCGCACGTGCTGCGCTCGCCGAGGGTGCGAGGGTGGTTGCGCTGGGAGGTCGCACCCTGGCGTCTGGCTTTGACGCCGAGGTGCTTGACGCGTGGGCGGGTGACGCCGACGGTGTTCTTCCGGGTGAGGCGGTCGCCGACGGCTTGCACACCGGGTCCGACGTGGCCTTCGTGGGTGCCAAGACCAACTCGGTGGACCACGACCGCATGGCCGGAGTCGCCGCGCCGGTGGTGGTTCCCTACGCCAGGCTGGCGGTGACCACCAGAGCGCTGGCGGTTGCGGCACGGGCCGACCGCCGGGTGCTGCCCGACTTCGTGACGGTGGCCGGTCCGCTGTCGGCCCAATGGCCCTCGGATGGAGCGACGGCCGAGTCGGTGGCGACGACGGTGAGAAACCTCATCACCGAGGTGCTGGCGGCCCTTCCCGGGGGCGACGACGGGCTGGTGCTGGAGGCCTGTATTGCGGCCGAGGCGTTCCTGTCGACGTGGCAGGACGAGTTGCCGTTCGGTCGCCCGATCTAGCTGAGTGCCCGGCGGTCCGGCGGGGGCACGCCCACACCGGCCGGTCCGCACACGATCAATCCGTCATCTCATCGGTACCCACAACTCAGGAGACTCCGTGCCCAGCACCGATCCGTTCGTCGAAGCCTCGCTCCCCCCGCTTCCGCCGCAGGCCGAGGACGTCGCCTGGCCCACCGCCCACTGGCCTGCGGGTGAGCTGCGGGCCGTCGACCTGCAGTCGGTGCATGACCTCGTTGATCGAGCATTTACCGATCAGCCACGCGACGACCTGGCTCTGACCCTGGCCGTCGTGATCATCCAGGGTGGTCGTTTGGTGCTGGAGCGCTACGGGCCCGAGACCGACGCCGACACGCCGCTGGTCTCGTGGTCAATGGCCAAGAGCATCACGCATGCTGCGATGGGTCCGCTGGTTGGCGACGGGCGGGTCGACCCCGATGGCGCTGCGACCGTCGCCGAATGGGCCGATCCGGCCGATCCATGCTCGGCGATCAGTACCGCCGATCTGCTGGCGATGCGCAGTGGCCTGCACTGGGTGGAGGACTACGTCGACCCCGATGCCTCCACGTGTTTGGCGATGTTGTTTGGCGCTGAGCGGGCCGATATGGCGCACTTCGCGGCCTCGTTGCCGCTGGAGGACCCGGTGGGGTCGAACTTCGTATATTCGTCGGGAACCACCAACATCCTCTCCCGGATGATCGGGGACGCGGTGGGCGGCAACGAGGCCGCGATGCGCCGCCATCTGCACGAAGTGGTGTTCGGTCCGCTCGGCATGGCCTCCGCCGAGCCGCGCTTTGACAAGGCCGGCACCTTCGTCGGTTCGTCGTACGTCTGGGCAACGGCCCGCGACTTTGCCCGCTTTGGTCACTGGTACCTGCGCGATGGCGTGTGGGATGGCCAACGTCTGCTCCCCGAGGGATGGGTCGACCGGGCTCGGCGCCTCCAGTCGGTCGATCCAGACGACGATGCGGTCGGCTATGGCGAGCAGTGGTGGGTAAAGGTGGGATCCGAGCTGGGCGTGTTCTGGGCGTCTGGTTACGAGGGGCAGTCGATCACGGTGATACCTGGCGCCGACACGGTGATCGTGCGGCTGGGCAAGACCCCGATCGAACACGCCCCGGCCCTTCAGGCATGGCGCTGGGACCTGCTGAAGGCGCTGACCGGAACGGGTTGAAGATACCGCGGCTACGATGAGGGAAAACTGAAGCCGACCATCTCGGACGGGAGAGCGTCGGGGGCAACCGCCACCCGGCCGCCGGAGGAGCAACCACCCCGGAATCTCTCAGGCACCGGTACCGCCCGGGTCAGGCACACGCTGGAAAGCAGGGCCCTTCTCATCCGATGTGGGGCCCTCGCCGAAGGGGAAAGCCGGTTCGCCGGTGAAGCTCTCAGGCACCATGGACAGCGGGGGGACCCTCGTCCTCTCACGCGCTCCAGGAGCCATCAGTGACCCACTCCCCCGTTACCCCCAGCGTTGCAAACCCCAGCGCCGCCCCAATCGGCAGCTTCGCCGGCCGACACCTGGGTTCGGACTCCGAGGAGACGGTGGCCATGCTGGCCGACCTGGGCTTCGACTCGATGGAGGAGCTGATCGCTACGACCGTGCCCGCATCGGTGCGCGACACCGAGCCCTTGACGCTGACCGGTTTGCCCGTGGCGATGTCGGAGCCCGAGGTGGTCGCCCACATGCGCAGCCTGGCCGCCAAGAACCGGGTGGTGACGTCGATGATCGGGCAGGGCTACTACGGCACCCACACCCCCGCCGTGATCCAGCGCAACGTGCTGGAGAACCCTGCCTGGTACACCGCCTACACGCCCTATCAGCCCGAGATCTCCCAGGGCCGTCTCGAGGTGCTGTTGAACTTCCAGACGATGGTGCAGGACCTGACCGGCCTCGAGATGGCAGGAGCCTCCCTGCTGGACGAGGCGACCGCTGCCGCCGAGGCGCTCACCCTGTGCCGCCGTCAGTCGAAGAGCAGGGCCGAGAGGTTTCTGGTCGACTCACGGTGCCACCCACAGGTGATCGCCGTGGTGGCCACCCGGGCCGAACCGCTGGGCATCGAGCTGGACCTGATCGACCCTCGCACCAGCGAGGTGAATGCCGCCGACTACTTCGGGGCGCTGCTTGCCTACCCGGCCACCGACGGCACGATCACCGACTTCGCGGCGCTCACTGCCGCGCTCCACGAGGTCGGCGCCGTCGTCGCCGCGACCACCGACCTGCTGGCCTGCACCATGTTGACCCCGCCCGGTGAATGGGGCGCCGACATCGCCGTCGGCTCCGCCCAGCGCTTCGGCGTGCCGATGGGTGCCGGTGGGCCACACGCCGGGTTCATGGCGGTCACCGACAAGCTGCGGCGCTCGCTGCCCGGCCGACTGGTGGGTGTCTCGATCGATGCTGCAGGACGTCCGGCGTTGCGCCTGGCGTTGCAGACCCGCGAACAGCACATCCGGCGTGAGAAGGCCACCTCCAACATCTGTACCGCTCAGGTGCTGCTGGCGGTCATGGCGGCCAGCTACGCCACCTACCACGGCCCCGAGGGCCTGTTGGCGATCGCCGGACGGGTTGCGGCGCTCACCAAGACGACAGCCGACTCACTGCGCAACGCCGGGGTGGAGGTGGCGACCACCGAGGCGTTCGACACGCTGTGGGCATCGGTGCCCGGCCGGGCCGACGCCGTGGTGGCCGCGGCGCTCTCCGACGAGATCAACCTGCGGCGGATCGACGCCGACACGGTGGGCCTGTCGGTTGACGAGACCACCAGCCCTGCGGCTCTGGCGTTGGCGCTGGCCGCAATCGCCGGCGTCAACGAAGCGTCGGCCGTCGAGGTGCTGAAGGCCGCCGTCGCCGGTGCCGGGGCCAACACCACCGGGCTGATTCCGGCCGGCCTGGTGCGCACCACCCCGTTCCTGACGCATCCGACGTTTCACAGCCACCGCACCGAGACCGAGATGCTGCGCTACCTGCGCCGCCTGGCCGACGCCGACCTGGCGCTCGACCGCTCGATGATCCCGCTCGGCAGCTGCACGATGAAGCTGAACGCCACCACCGAGATGCTGCCGGTGACCTGGCCGGAGTTCGCAGAACTGCACCCGTTCGCCCCCGCCGACCAGCTGGAGGGCATCACCGAGCTGGCCCGCAACCTTGAGCAGTGGCTGGTCGACATCTGCGGCTATGACGCCGCGTCAATCCAGCCCAATGCGGGCAGCCAGGGCGAGCTGGCCGGGCTGATGGCGATCCGCGCCTACCACCAGAGCCGAGGGGACTCGGCGCGTCACGTGTGCCTGATCCCTGAATCGGCCCACGGCACCAACGCCGCGTCCGCGGTGATGGCGGGCATGAAGGTGATCGTTGTCGGCTGCGACGACGAGGGAAACGTCGACCTCGACGACCTCAACGCCAAGGTGGTCGAACACGCAAGCGACCTGGCCGCCCTGATGATCACCTACCCCTCCACCCACGGGGTGTTCGAGGAGGCGATCAGCGAGATCTGCGGCGCCGTGCACGATGCCGGTGGCCAGGTGTACCTCGACGGCGCCAACCTCAACGCCATGGTTGGCCTGGCCCGACCCGGCAGGTTCGGCGCCGACGTCAGCCACCTCAACCTGCACAAGACGTTCTGCATCCCCCATGGTGGGGGCGGCCCGGGAGTGGGCCCGGTGGTGATGCGCGAGCACCTGGCGCCGTTCCGGCCGGCCACCGACCAGGCCACCAATCCGGCGGGCGAAACCCAGCGGGCCGATCGGGTGGGCGCCATTTCGGCTGCTCCCCTGGGCTCGGCCTCGATCCTGCCGATCAGTTACGCCTACATCGCCATGATGGGTGCCGACGGGCTGACCGCCGCCTCCGAGGGCGCGATCCTCACCGCCAATTACGTCGCCAAGCGATTGGGTGACTACTTCCCGGTGCTCTACACCGGTGCCCGGGGCCAGGTCGCCCACGAGTGCATCCTCGACCTGCGCCCCCTGACCAAAGCGAGCGGCATCACCAACGAGGATGTGGCCAAGCGGCTGATCGATTACGGATTTCACGCCCCGACGATGAGCTTTCCGGTGTCCGGCACCCTGATGGTGGAACCGACCGAATCGGAGTCCAAGGCCGAACTCGACCGGTTCTGCGACGCGATGGTGGCGATACACGCCGAGATCGATCAGGTGGTCACCGGCGCCTGGCCGGCGGGCGACAACCCGCTGGTCAACGCCCCGCACCCCTCCGAGGACCTGCTGGTCGACGAGTGGACCCACCCCTACAGCCGCGAGCTGGCTGCCTACCCGCTGCCCGAGCTGCGACGCAACAAGTACTGGGTGCCGGTGTCTCGCATCGACGGTGGCTACGGCGACCGCAACCTGGTGTGCTCGTGCCCACCGATCGAGGTGCTGGCCGAGGCCTAGCGGGTCCCGATGGCGATCGTGTCGGTGTGGGCCAAGCCCGGATCGAAAAAACCCGGCGTCGGCGGTCGTCACGGCGACGCCCTCATCGTTGCCGTCGCCGCGCGCCCGATAAACGGCCAGGCCAACGACGCCGTCGTGGCGACGCTGGCCGAGGCTCTCAACGTCGCCAAGCGGGAGGTACGCATCGTCGGTGGCCACACCGGTCGAGCCAAACGCGTCGAGGTGCCGGACCGGGTCGCAGCGCGAGCGGCGGAACTGTTGGGTCCGGCGTGAGCGCCCGGGTCGGTGCGGCCCCGGCGGTGCGGGCCGTGGCGCGCTCCGAGGTGGCCGTCGTCACCTTTCTGGCCTTCGTCAGCGTGCTGATGGCCTTCGGGATCGATGCGGCGCTGCCCGCATTCGACGAGTTGCGGCGCGACTTCGGCCTCGACGCGCTCGGGCTCAGCCCGGCGATCACCGGCACCCCCTACTTCGTCGGCATGGCGATCGGGCAACTGATCTTCGGCGTGCTCGCCGACCGGTTCGGCCGTCGTCCGATCATGATGGCGGGCCTCAGCGTCTATGCGCTTGGGGCGTTGGGGGCGGCATCGGCCGACGGCCTGGAGGTGCTGCTCGCCGGTCGCTTCGTGTGGGGCATCGGCGCCGCGGCCCCGGCGGTGCTGCGGATGGCGATCGCCCGCGATCTCTACTCCGGCGAGCGCATGGCACGCGTGGTCTCTCTGGTGACCGCGGTGTTTTTGATCGGTCCCATCCTCGTGCCGTTCATCGGTGAATCAATCCTGCTCACCGGGTCTTGGCGGGCGGTGTTCGCCGTGGCGATCGCGCTGGCTGTGGTGGCGCTGGTCTGGGCGTTCGCGTTCGGTGAGACGCTGGCGCCCGAGCTCCGTCAGCCGTTGCGGCTTCGACCGATCAGTCGGGCCTTCGCAGCGGTGATGACCACTCGCGTGACCCTGTGGACCATCATCGCCCAGGCGTTCTTTAGCGCCGCCTTCTTCATCTGGCTCGGCAGCGCCCAGCCGGTGATCGACCGCATCTACGGACGGGGGGCGCAGTTCACCCTGCTGTTCGGGCTCTCCGGGCTGGGCATGGCGATCGCACTGTTGGTGAACAACCGCCTGATCGCTCGCTTCGGAGTGCGCCCGATGGCCATCCGGGCGGCCTGGGTCTTCGTCGTTGCCGGGCTGGCCGGGCTGGTGGTGGCGTTGGCGTGGGGCGGTGTGCCCCCGCTGTGGGCCTGGTTCGCCTGGGCGGTCGTGGCCAACGCGATGACGATGATCATGACCCCGATGTGCGCTGCGCTCGCCCTGGGGCCGATGGCCGACCAGGCGGGCATGGCCGGCGCCGTGCTCGGGCTCGGCCAGCTCGGGGCGGGCTCCCTGTTGGCCGCCCTCGTCGATGCCCGTATCGGCGAGACGGTGACCCCGATGCTCGTCGGGGCCACCGGGTTCGGCATCGCCGGGCTGGGTGCCCTCATGTGGTCCGGACGGGGAGACCCGACGCCGTCGCACGCGTAGCATTGGTTTCGTGAGCACGCGGGTTTTTCGAGTCCGGGTCAGTGGACATTTCGGCGCCCTGTCCGAGTCCACTCGGAGTTTCCTCGTTCGCTCCATCGCGGACCACAGCCCGAGCAGTGCGGCATTCGGCCAGGGACCGAACCTGACCTACACGCCGGCCCTGGATTCCTTCTCGTTGCGCATCGAGGTGCGGCTCGACGATGAGCCCGAACTGGGTGGCGACCTCTCGGCTGCAGCCGCCAGTGTGGCGATCGAGGAGGCCGAGCTCTTCCTGAACGTCCTGTCGGTCCCCCATCGTCGATTGCGCGTCAGTACAACAGAGCTCACCTCGGTCGAGTACTGAGCTCTCTCGGGCCGTACTGAGCAACGCTTCGGCCCGTCGATGGACCCGTGGCACGCTGGGATGATGCACGTTTCGATGACGGTGCCCACCGATGACCTGCGGAAGGCGCCCACGATCTACCCCGAACTCGAGGCGCTCGGCTACGACCGAGCCTTCTCCTTCGAGGCCAAGCACAACCCGTTCCTCCCGCTCGCCGTCGCCGCCCAGCACACCGAGCGCATCCAGCTGGGCACGGCGATCGCCATCGCGTTCGCCCGGACGCCGATGACGTTGGCCAACGCCGGGTGGGACCTGCAGACGATCACCGGTGGACGCTTCGCTCTGGGGCTGGGCTCGCAGGTCCGGCCCCACATCGTGGAGCGCTACGGCATGGAATGGTCGCGTCCGGCGGCCCGCATGCGCGAGATGGTGCTGGCAATCCGGGCGATCTGGGAGGCGTGGGAGACCGGGGATCCGCTCAACTTCGAGGGCGAGTTCTACCGTCACACCCGGATGGTCCCTGCGTTCGATCCTGGCCCCAACCCGTTCGGCCCACCACCAATCCTGACCGCCGGATTTGGGCCGCGCATGACCGAGGTGGCGGGCGAGGTGTCCGACGGTTTCCTGGTGCACCCGCTGAACACCCGCCGATCGCTGGAGGAACTCACCGTACCGGCGATTACCCGGGGTGCGGCGCGTGCCGGCCGCTCCCCCGCCGACGTCGAACTCACCTGCGTCACGATCATCGTGACCGGGCGGGATGAAACCGAACTCGATCGCTCGCGTGAGGCCGTTCGGGCTCAGCTGGCCTTTTACGGCACCACCCCGGCCTATCGCCCGGTGCTCGACCTACACGGGCGAGGCCACCTTCACCAGCAGCTCAAGGCCCGGGCGAAGCGCGGTGAGTGGGTGCAGATGGCCGAACTGATTGATGACGAGTTTCTGGAGGCGGTTGCCGTCGTTGGTGAACCGGATGCCATTGCGCCGGCGCTGCGCAGGCGCCTCGTCGGCATCTCAGATCACGTGAGCCTGGTCAACAACCGGGCGCCAGACTCGCTGCACTTTGCCGAGGTGGTCGCCGGCCTGCGTTGAGCGCAACCGGCCGGCCGGGTGCGGCTCGGGCCGTCAGTCGGTCGGTTCGAGCGTGAGCGAGGCCGAGTTCATGCAGTAGCGCTCACCGGTGGGCCGGGGGCCGTCGGGAAACACGTGGCCCAAGTGGGCGTCGCAGTTGGCGCAGCGCGCCTCGACGCGGACCATGCCGTGGGATCTGTCCTCAATCCGGCGAACCCGTCCTTCGCCGAGTTCGGCAAAGAAGGAGGGCCAGCCACAGCCGGCATCGAACTTGGTCTCGCTGTCGAACAGCTCGGTGTTGCACACCACGCAGCGGTACACGCCTGCGTCGGTGGAATCCCAATAGGCACCGGAAAAGGCCCGCTCGGTACCTGCATTCTGGGTGACGTCGTACTGCTCGGGGGTCAGGCGTTCCTTGAGGGATGCGGCGTCAAAGGTGGTGCCGGCCTTCGTGGTTTTGTCGTTGCTCACTGGTGGGTCCTCGAATCTCGTGACGTGGATGATGTTTGACAGCTCAGGCGTAGGCGACCTGGCAGAAGCCGTGGTTGCAGTAGCCGCCCGGGTGCTTGGCCAGGTACTGCTGGTGGTAGTCCTCCGCGTAGTAGAAGGGGCCGACGGGGGCGATCTCGGTGGTGATCTCGCCGTAACCGGCGTCGGTCAGGTGGGCCTGGTAGGTATCCCGGGTCGATTCGGCAGCAGCCAGCTGATCGGCTGAGTTGGCATAGACGGCCGACCGGTATTGGCTGCCGATGTCGCCGCCCTGGCCCATGTACTGGGTTGGATCGTGGTTCTCCCAAAAGACCTTCATCAATTCGTCGAGCGCCACCTGGTTGGGATCGAAGACCACCAGGACGGCCTCGGTATGGCCGGTCATCGAGGTGCAGGTCTCCTCATAGGTCGGGTTTGGAGTGGTGCCCCCGGCGTACCCGGCGGCCGTGCTGTACACGCCGGGCAGTTGCCAGAAGAGGCGTTCGGCCCCCCAGAAGCAGCCCATGCCGACCACCAGCGTGTCGAGCCCTGCGGGCCATGGGCCCTGCAGCGGATGGCCGTTGACCTCGTGGGTGGCGGGGACGGCCATGGGGGTCTCGCGGCCGGGCAGGCAGCTTTCGGGTTCCGGTGGCGGGGCGGGCTTGCGGCCAAACATGTGACTCCGATTTCGGGGCGGGAACTGGTGAACAAATCCAGTCTCGCCCGAACGGGCACGCCGACGTCGTCGCGCTGCCGCCTCAGCTGAGGAAGGGAGGCTTGACGACCGTTGCCGGCACCTCGGTGCCACGCTGATCGATGGTCACCTTGGCGCCGGGCCCGACGGTGGAATCGAGGAACGCCAGGGCGATGCCCACGCCCAGTGCGGGCGAGAAGTTGCCCGAACTCACGTGGCCAACCACGGTGCCGTCGAGGAGGACCTGCTGGCCGGACCGGGGCGGCCTGCGGGTTTCGGTCAGGAGCCCCCACAGCAGCGGCGTCGGCCCTGAGGCCCGCTGGGCAACGAGGGCATCCCGGCCGGGGAAGCCGACCGGCTTGTCCCAGGCCACGACCCAACCGAGACGTGCGTTCAGCGTGGTGATGCCGGGACCCAGTTCCGAACCGTGGAGCGGCAATCCGGCCTCCAGACGAAGCGTGTCCCGGGCCGCAAGGCCGGCAGGCGTAACACCCGCCGCAATCAACGCGTCCCAGAGCGCTGCGGCGCGGTCGGTTGGCAGGGCGATCTCGACCCCGTCCTCGCCGGTGTAGCCGGTGCCCGCCACCGTCACCTCCACCGCCGGGGCGCCGAGCGCCTCGGTGGTGACGGTGCATACACGGAACCGTCCGACGTCTGCGGCCTCGGGGAGCACCGAGGCCAGCACGCTGCGCGCCTCGGGGCCCTGCACCGCCAGGACGGCCCGGGTGGAGGTGACGTCGGCGATGGTGTCGTCACCCACGGAGTCGGCCCCGAGCGCCGCCAGCACGCCGGAGGTGTTGGACGCGTTGGGCATGACGTCGAAGCGCTGCTCGGCAACCCACCACACGATGATGTCGTCTGAGACCGACCCGTCCTCAGCCAACAGGTGGGTGTATTGCGCCCGTCCGGGCTGGATCTTTGTCAGGTCGTTGGTGAAGGCTGCCTGAAGACGACCGAGCGCTCCGGGGCCCTCCACCCGAACCGTACCCAAGTGGGACACGTCAAACACTGCGGAGCCTGAACGGCAGGCCCGATGCTCTGCCAAGGTGCCGTCGGGGTAGGAGAGCGGCATGTTCCAACCGCCAAACTCGGCAAGTTTGGCGTGCAATGCCTGGTGACGGTCGTGCAGGGGCGACGACTTGAGCGGTGTTTCGCTCACTGGGCGACCGCGGTCGGCTCGGCCGAAGACACCGAGGCGGTGCCGGTTTGAGGGTGGAGGCTCAGGATGGACGCGTCGAGGTCGGCCTGCACGGTGCCAAGCGGCAACACGTTGAGCACGCCCTGGCCGTTGCGAAGCACGTCGACCAGTTCATCTCCGTCACCCGCCAGCACCGACGAGGTGCCTTGGATGACCAGGTTGGCGGTGGTGACGTCCTCGCCCAGTCGTTCCTTCACGTACGAGAACACATTGCGAACCTGCTCCAGCTTGATACCGGAATCGAGCAGGCTCTTGATCACCTTGAGTTCGAGCAGGTCGCGGTAGCTGTAGCGACGTCGCGATCCCGAACCGGTGGCGTCGCTCAGCGATGGGCGCAGCAGGTCGGTTCGGGCCCAGTAGTCGAGCTGGCGGTACGAAATACCAACGATCTCGGCGGTGCGCTTGCCGCTGTACCCCTGGTCGACCGTCTTGGGAGGCGTCGCCTCGATCGGGGTGGTCCCTGTGCTGGCCACAACGTGCTCCTCGTCCGGGTGCGTCGACAGCCGGTCGACGCAACATGGTCCGCTGCTGGAACTGTCGCCCCAAGGCAGGAAGCGACAGGAATCACATCGGTGAAACTCACCCTAGCGAGTGAGCCCCCCGGCCTACAACGACCCTCTCGTGATGCTCCGGGATTGCCCGGGTCAGGACTCTTCGAAGTCGTCGGGGCTCACCGTGTCGATGAACTCGCGAAACTCGGCGATGACCGACTCCGGCTGGTCGTCGTCGCTGTCCCGATATCCGGCAGCCTCAAGAACCTTCGAGGAAACGAGCACCGTGGCGTCGAAGCGCGCCGCAAGGGCCAACGCATCGGAGGTTCTTGATTCGACGGTGATGGTGGTGTCGCCGGTGTTCAGCAGCAACTCGGCGAAGTACACCTCGTCACGCAGTTCCGTAATGACGACCGTCTCCAGGGAGGCTCCCAGCGATTCGATCACCGACTTGAGCAGGTCGTGGGTCAACGGGCGTGAGGTATCTCGACCCTCCAAAGCGAAGCGAATGGCCTGCCACTCCCCCACCCCGATGAAGATGGTCAGCATTCGCCCTGGTGCCTCCACCTCGCGGAGGTCAACGACAAACGCATCGCCTGGGTTCTCTCGGCGAACGCCGGTGAGTTGCATCTTCACGGTGGTCTCAGACACTGTTCCGAGTGTAGCCGTGTGTTCGTGGAAGGCCGACCGGTTCGGAGTCGTATCAGGAGTCTGCGTCGGCGGCGCCTGAATGATCTACAACTTCGGCGATGCCTTCGGCCACGAGCGCAGCGCGCAGCTCGCCGCCCAGATCGGCGGCCCGCTGGAGGCGTTCACGGGCCTGTTCGCGTCCGACGGGGTTGCGTTGTTTCAACAACGGAAGCGACATCTGTCGCAGGAGATCAACCTCACGTTCCGCAGACATACGGAACATCCGCAGGTGACGTGCCTCGTAACCCTGCTTCAGCAGGTTGGCGATGATGTGCCCGACGCGCACCGCAGATTGGTCATAGGACGACGTGCCGCCGATGGTCACCGGGCTGATGACGCCGAAGCGCTCCATCTCACCAAGCGTGGTCTCATCGATGTTGACCTCCGTCAGGAAGTCGGTGCGGGCCAGCAACTCGGCCGCCTGGGTGGCGCTTGGGAGATCCCTGGTGCGCGACGGCCTGGGTCGTGCCGCAGGCTCCACCTGGGGTGATTCCTGTAGGGCCGTCACTGCTTCGATGCGTGCCTTGCGCTCCTCCTCGACAGACGACGGCGAAGGTGCCGTGGAGGACGGTTCCGGCTGCTCCGGAGCCACAGGCTGTACCGGAGCCACAGGCTGTACCGGCTTTGGTGGTGCCGTCGTGGGCTTCGATGGTTTGGCTGGGCGTTCCGTCTGGGGTTTGGCCACCCGCTTGAGCGCCTCGTCTGCGGCCGGTGGTGGGGTTGCCGGCTCTGGCCGATGGGAGACGGGAGGTTCGGGTTGACGGCGGGGCGCGCGCTGAGAAGGCTTGGCCGTTGACTCAACCGCTTGATGGGTCGATGTCGATTCGGCAGCCGCCGGCTTGGAGGCAGCTCGATCCGGGGGCTTGGGTGCCGCCGGTGTGGCCGCCCGCTGCCGGCCTCCAGCAAGCGTTGGCAACGGCTGAACTGCAGTGTGATCGTCCATGGGAGATGCTTGATCCTGGCGCTCGGCGTCATCGAACAGCGTGGGTTCGGCCACGGAGTCTCCACCCGACTTCTTTCGAACCACAGCGGCCGACCCGCTGGGACGAGGGTCTGACGGTGCCAGGTCCGACGATTCGGACGAGTCGTCCGTCAGGTCGGCTGGATCGAACCCGTCGCGCATTTTGGTGAGCGCCCAACGCATACGTTCCAAGGTGCCGGCGGGATAGCGACGATGGCCGCTTGGGCTTAACTCGGGTGAGATCAGACCAAGATCCTCAAACTCGCGGAGGCGCCCGAGGGTGGCCTCGGGGAAGTCCTCCTGCAGCAGGGAAAGAACCTCGCCAACCGTAAGATCGTCGGAGGGGGCCACCGTGCTAGGCCACCTCGAGGACAAACAGCAGCTTGTACTTGCCGACCTGCAGCCGGTCGCCCTCGGCCAACGGTGCCCGTTCGATCCGCCGGTCGTTCAAGTAGGTGCCGTTGAGCGAGCCCGAGTCCTGCACCTCGATGCCGTCCGGCGACCGCAGCAACTGTGCGTGGCGCCGGGACACGGTGACGTCGTCGAGGAAGATGTCGCTGTCCTCCTGGCGGCCGATGGAGGTGGTGCCTTCCCCGAGCGCGAAACGGCTGCCCGCGTTGGCGCCACGGGTCACGATCAGCAGGGGTGTTCCCAGTGCGGGGTCGCCGCCGACGGCGGACAGAACCCCGGTCGGCTGGGACTCCACCTCGGGAAGCGGCAGCCCGCAGGCCGGGCAGAAGCGCGCATCGGCCGGCGCCGTCGAGGAACAGCCCTCGCAGATCAGCGCGCCGGCCATCAGCCCTCCGTGAGTTTTCGGTAGGCCGCGGCGTCCAGCATGTCGCCGGCGGCCTCGGTCGTTTCGATCACCATGAACCAGCCCTCCCCGTAGGGGTCGGAGTTCACCAGCTCAGGTGTGGCATCCAGGTCGTCGTTCACCGCGACCACCGTGCCGTTCATCGGCGCGTAAATGTCGGATACCGACTTGGTTGACTCCACCTCCGCCACCTTGTCGCCGGCGGCGACGGTGGTGCCAACCTCGGGGAGTTCCACGAACACCACATCGCCCAGTGCATCCTGGGCGTAGTCGGTGATGCCGACGCGGCTCCCGTCGTCACCGGCTTTGATCCACTCGTGATCGGCTGAATAGTTGAGGTCGTCAGGCACGTCCATGAGAGTCGAGGTTACCCGACCGGTGAGGCCGAGGCGGGGAGGCTCAGGCCGATGTGCTGCGGGCCGCCCGCCCCTCGTGCAGCGCCGTCAGGCCTCGTGGGATGTACTGCGTCACGGCAATGAAGCTGAAGATCAACCCGGGAATCAAGGTCAGCCAGGCCTGCCACTCAAAGTAGGTGGTGACGCCGTGCGACCAGTTGAGGTCGGTCGAGGCCAGAAACGACGGGAACGAGATCATCAGGCACATCGTGCCCGCCTTGCCGTACCAGGTGACATCCATCCGCTTGGCCCCGGCGGCCAACAGCCCGAGCACCCAGACCGACATGCCGATCTCTCGGGCCAGCACCACGATGCCCGCCCAGGTGGGCACCGCCCCTGCCACCAGGATGCCGCCGAAGCCGAAGATGATCAGCGCCCGGTCGGCCGCCGGATCGATTGCCTTGCCCAGGTTGGACACCTGGTTGAAATGGCGGGCCACGTACCCGTCCACCCAATCGGTCGCCGAGATGAACCCGAGCAGCACGGCGGCCGGGCCTGGGCGGTCCAGACCGAAGAGCACCCAGAGGAAGACGGGGATCAACGCCAGACGAATCAGGGTGACCACATTGGGCACGGTCAGGATTCGACTCAGCTCGGCATCGCTGGGGCCGTCGTCACCGGCCGCTGCCGCGGGATCGTTCGCTGCGGCCTGTGGCGAAGGTGCGGTCACGTCCCCCAATCTAGAAGCACGACGCAAGCCCAACACGGGACACCGAGGCGTTCTACGATCGGTTGATGAACGAACGAGGTCCTGACGACACCGCAGAGATGCCCCAGCCGACACTCTTCTCACGAATCATCGACGGCGACCTGCCGGGACGCTTCGTGTGGCGCGACCCCGACAAGGTTGCATTTCTCACCATCGCCCCGATCCGGCCGGGCCACGTCCTGGTGGTGCCGGTTGAACCAATCGATCATTGGTTGGATGTGCCGGGCGGGCTGTGGGCCGACATGGGTGACCTGGCACGTCGCATCGGAGTGGCTCAGATGGCGGCGTTCTCGCCCAACCGCATCGGGCTGATCGCGGCCGGGCTGGAGGTTCCTCATTGTCACCTTCACGTCATTCCCATCGAGTCGGAGGCCGACCTCAACTTCGCAAGTGCCGACACCGGTGCCTCCGGCGAATCGCTCGACGCGGCGGCCCAGGCGATTCGGGACCATCTGCCCGGTGCCGCCCCGGCCTGAGCTCACGTGACGCCGGGCCCAACCTGGTCAGACGAGGTTGAGCTGTTCCGATGCCGCTGGTGGATCGACCGGGTCGATCAGGTGGGGCCCCTGGTTGCGGGCGTTGTTGACCTCGACGCTCACCCGGTGGTGCGTGATCAGCCGTGCCGGCGCAGGCACCAGCAGTTGTCCGAGCGCATCGGTGTCGGCGTTGCCGGGGTCGAGCCAGGTATCCCAATCGTCGGGCGCCAGCATGACCGGCATGCGATCGTGCAGTTCGGACATCGGCTCGTTTGCCGCAGTGGTGATGATGGTGGTTGAACGAACCTCGGTCTCAGTGCCGTCGCCGTTGAGGTCGCCGCGCCAGCGCTCCCACAGCCCGGCGAACGCATAGGGCTCGCCGTCGGGTCGGGAGATGTAGTGCGGCTGCTTGCGGGGCTTCTTTGGGTTGTTCGGATCGGGTTCCTTGGTCCACTCATAAAAGCCATCGGCGGGCACGATGCAGCGGCGCTTGGCGAACGCCCTGCGAAACGCGGGCTTCTCCGCCACCGTTTCGGCCCGGGCGTTGATCATGCGATTGCCGACCTTCAGGTCCTGTGCCCAACCGGGTACCAGCCCCCAGTGAAATCCGTCGAGGCGCCGCAGGTCACCGTCTTCGTACACGACGAACACCTCGGCGGTTGGAGCAACGTTGTAGCGGCCGGTGGTTGTGCCGTGGTGAGGCGTGCGGTCGTTGGATCGCTCGGCGTTGCTGGAATCAATGCCGTTGACGTCCACCTGGAAGTAGGACGCCAACTCGTCGGGTGGAGTTGTGGAGACAAAGCGACCGCACACGGTGTGCGAGGCTACCGAACGCCGATGTCGGCAGGGCGCAGCGGTATCGTTTCGCTGTCGCCTCGACGGATGCGACCGCTCCCCCATGACCTCCGCCACCTCACCAACGAACCCGCCCCCTCTCGACGCGCCACCGCTGCTGTCGGTGATCACCCCCACCTACAACGAGGCCGGGAACATTCTCGTCTTGTTGGAGAACCTGGAGCGGGCGCTGGCCGAGGTCACCTACGAGATCATCGTCGTGGACGACGACAGCCCGGACGGCACCTGGCAACTCGCCGAAGACCATGCCGCCGCCCACCCGCTGGTGCGAGTGCTTCGAAGATTTCACGACAAGGGCCTGTCGCCCGCCGTCCTTGCCGGAATGGAGTTGGCCGAGGGACGAACGTTGGCGGTGATCGACGCCGACGGGCAGCACGATGAGTCGATCCTGGCTGCGATGGCCAGGCGGGTGGACTCGGGCGAGGCCGATGTTTGCGTCGGGTCCCGCAATAGCGACGGGGGAAGCTACGGCGACTGGTCGCGCGGGCGGCGACTGGTGTCCTGGGTGGCCACGCTGATCGCCCGACTGTTTCTGCGGGTGCCGTTGACCGACCCGATGTCCGGCTATTTTGTGATCAGCCGGGAGGCATTCGAGGACGCCGCACCCGATGTCAACCCGCAGGGCTTCAAGATACTGCTGGAGTTTCTGGGGCGTCGCCCGGAATTGTCGGTCGCAGAGATGGGCTACACCTTCCGTAGCCGCACGGCGGGCGAGACCAAACTGAACTCGTCGGTCATCCGTTCGTACCTGCTGGCGGTGTTCGACCTGCGCTTTGGTCACATGGTCAAGCCGCAGTTGTTGTTGTACACCCTGGTCGGGCTGGCGGGGGTGGGGGTCAACTTCGGCGCCATCGTGGTGGGTGAGGCCGTTGGGCTCGGATCGATCACCACCGGGTCGGAGGCCATCGATCCGTTGGCGATCCCCGTGGTTGTGGGCCTCCTCGCCCAGCTGGTGATGACCTTCACCGCCAACAACTGGTTCACCTTTTGGGAGAACCGATACCAGGGTTCGCGACTGCTGGTGGGTTTTGGGCTCTTTGCTGTGATCTCCGCCTACGGGCTGATGATTCAGTTTGCGGTCGCCAAATGGTTCGACACGCTCAACCTGGGTGGCGGTCTGCTGTCCGAAGGGGTTGCCGCAGCGCTCCATCAGCTGATCGCCATCCTGGTGGCATTTCAGGCCAGCTACTTCCTCAACGTCAACCTCACCTGGCGCCGACGAGAACGCGACGAGGCGCTCCGAGCCGTCGGGTAGCGGACTGTTTCATTCAGATGCGGGCCACGTGGGTGGCCGGCCGGCGGTGCTGCCACGCCAGCCGCTCCTCCAGTTGGGCCCCCACCGCCAGCAGCTGGTGATCCCGACCCCACCGTCCAACCAGCTGGGCTCCCACGGGCAAACCGTCGACCATGGCGACCGGAAGCGAGATGGCGGGCTGTCCCGAGATGTTGAACGGCGATGCGTAGGTGACGAGCTCCGCCGATCGCATCACGCCGGCAAGCGGGTTGTCGTCCTGTGGCCGGAACCCGCCGAGGGCCCAGGGCACCTCGGCGCAGACGGGGGTCAATAACAGGTCGTAGCGCTCGTCCTCCCAGAACGAACGGATCCGGCGACCCGCCCGCATCAGACCGTCGATGGCCGCGTCGAAACGTGGGCCGGGAACGTCGGCACCCATGGCGCACAGCGCCCAGGTGTGGGCTTCGACGTCGGCCTCGGTGACCGGCTCGCCACCGAGCACCTCGAAGCCGTCGACGCTGCGGCGAACCCACACCGAGAAGGCGTCGAGGAACCAGCCCATCACCTGCCCGTAGAACGCCTCGTCGGTGAGGATCGGGGGGGTGGTCTCCTCCACCTGGTGGCCAGCCTCGGCCAGCATCGAGGCGGTCGCCTCGACCACGCCCCGCACAGCCGCCTCCACCACGACGCCGCCCGGTGCCGCCGTGGTCCAGGCAATGCGGAGGGGCGGCGATGCAGCCGGCGATTGGGCCGAGCCGGCCGGGAACCGCGTGTGCACCTGCGGTGAGGCGAGTGGGTCGGGACCCGCCAAAACATCGACAAGCAATGCGGTGTCGGCGACGGTGCGGGTGACCCCGAGTCGGGCCACCAGGCCACCCCACGGGTCGATGTCGGGGAAGGTGGGCACCAGGTCGCGGGACGGCTTCAACCCGACCAGGCCGCAATTGGACGCCGGGAGCCGAATGGAGCCGCCCCCGTCGCCCGCATGGCCGATGGCGACGACACCGGCGGCCACCGCGGCAGCCGACCCTCCCGATGATCCGGCCGGGGATCGGGTGAGGTCGTAGGGATTGCGACATGGTCCCACCGACACCGGCTCGGTGGAGGGCACCAGGCCAAGCTCCGGGGTGTTGGTCTTGGCGATGATGATGGCCCCCGAATCGATCAGCCGCCGGAACAACAGTGAGGTTTCGGTGGCGACGTACCCCAGCCGCTTCAGGTAATTGCTGCCCGCCCAGTAGGGCTCGTCGGCGAAGGTGCCGTCCAGGTCCTTGACCACCACCGGGACACCGTGCAGCGGACCGCGCTGGTCGGGGGCGGCGGCGTCGGCGGTGGCCGCCTCGTCCAGGGCCCGTTCGTAGCGTTCGTGCACGATGCAGTTGAGTGCCGGGTTCACCGCCCGGGCGCCGGCGATGGCCGCTTCGACGGCCTCGACACTGCTGAGATCGTGGCTGCTGATGGCGTTGCGTTGGGCGATGGCGTCCATGTCTGCAAGCTCTGCTGGGGTCATGAGCGCGAGCGTACGTTGAGGCGGTGCTGCGACGCGACGGAACCCCCGCCAGGGCGGGGGTTCCGAGCAGTGGAGTCGGGCTGGGGAGATTCGAACTCCCGACCTCTTGACCCCCAGTCAAGCGCGCTAACCAAACTGCGCCACAGCCCGAGTGAGTCGGTGAGTGTATCCCCGGACCGCCCAGGGCGCGAAAGTGAACGATGGAGTGCACCCCCTGCTCAGGGCGGTAGCGTCGCCGAACATGAGCAACGATGGCGGTTCCGATGATCGCAACGACACTGACCGGGGCTTCGACCCCGCAGCGGATGAAGGTGCAGATCCCGGTTTCGAACCAACCGGGGTGTATGGGGTGGGGTCCACACCGGCGCCGGAACCGGATCAGACCGGGGTGTACGGATCACCAGGCACCACCGCGACGGCACCCTCGTGGTACACGCCCGGCGATCAGACACCGCCGCAACCCGCAGATCCTCACCCGACGCTGGTGCAGCCGGTCCCCGGGGCACAACAGCAACCGGCAGTCACACCCGGATTTACCCAACCCCAGCCCCAGGCTTCGCCGCCCACCCAGGCCTACCCCTACCCTCAGCCCCAGCCCCAGCCCCAGCCGCAGGTCTCGCCAGGATCGAACCCGGCGGTGGGTCCCCGCCGTTGGAACCTGTGGGCGGGCGTCGCCGCCGCTACCTCGCTTGTCGCCATCGGCAGCACGTGGCAGTTGGCTGACATGGTCGGCGACCTCGGCGACCTCGCGCTCCGGCAACAGTTCAGTTTTGCGTTGCAGTCGGGCCATCTGGTGCTCGGCGTGCTGACGCTGTTGGCCCTGGCCACGAGAACGCGGGTTCCGACCGCGGTGCTGACCTTCCTCCTCGGAGGATCGCTTCTCGCCATTTCCGGATACGGGTTGTATCTCCAGGTGGATGACTTTGGTGACGTCTACGGAACGTCAGATGCCATTCAACGTGTCCTGCCCTTCCTGAGCGCACCGGTTCCGTTGGCGCTTGCCACGATGCTCGCCGCATTCCTGCTTCGGGTGAACAGCGTCCAGCCTCGCTGAGGTCGCTCCGGGGCTCGACGATGGACCCCAGGCGTCAGAACTTGCCGATCAACCAGACGATGCCCTGGACGAGGCGCCAGCCGAGGTAGATCGACAGCACCACCACCATCACCCAGAAGTGCCAGGGCGCCACCTTGCCGCTGGCCTTCGCCTCCTGGTCGGCATCGACGGCGTCGGTCGGGATGGCCTCGTTCGATGCGGCCACGCCAGGTGGGGGTAGAGGGGCGGCCTGGTGGCCGTCCGGACAGGTGCCGTCGGGGTTCAGCGTGGATTGTGTGTAGAAGCGATTGCAGTCGGTACACCAGGGCAAAACAAAACCTCCGGGGACGCACGACCCGATGGCGAAGGGGTATGCGCTTGATTCGGGTACTGGTTTACACCGGCGGCACGCCGTGGCGCCGGTCGGAGAAGTGACGATCCTTGCCCTCGGCCCGCAGTAGGCGCAGATGGATCTCCCGGCGCAGGTCGCCCCAGTCGATCACGGCGTCCACCACCAGCTCGGAGGCCAACCGCAGCAGATCGACGTCGGCCTCATATTCGGAGCGGCGCTCCGCGACGAACGCCGCCTGTTGGTCCGGGTCTTCGATCTCGGCGATCTTGTTTGCGAACACGGCGTTGACGGCGGCTTCCGGGCCCATCACAGCGATCTTGGCGGTGGGCAGGGCCAGGGTGGCCACCGGATCGAACGCCGGGCCGGCCATGGCGTAGAGCCCGGCTCCGTAGGCCTTGCGAAGGATCACCGAGATCTTTGGCACGGTGGCCTCGGACACAGCGGTGATCATCTTGGCGCCGTGACGGATGATGCCCTGACGTTCGACGGCCGTGCCGATCATGAAACCGGGTACGTCGGCCAGGAAGACCAGCGGAATACTGAAGGCGTCACACAGCCAGATGAAGCGGGCCGCTTTGTCGGCCGAGTCGACGAACAGCACGCCACCGACGACGGCCGGGTTGTTGGCCACGATGCCGACGGGACGGCCCTCGAGCAAACCGAACCCGGTGACCAACTCCGGTGCGAACAGCGGCTTGATCTCGAAGAACGACTCGGCGTCGATCAACCCGTCGATCACGTCCCGCACGTCGTAACCGGCGGTCTCGGCGGCGGGGACGATGGTGTCGTCCAACTCGCGCGCCGGCGGCACGGGCTGGTAGGTCGGGGGCGGCAGACGCCAGTTGGACGGCAGGTAGGTGAGGTACGCACGCACCGCGGCGATCGCCTCGAAGTCGTCGGCGGCCAGGTTGTCGCCGGAACCGGACACGGTGGCGTGCATGCGGGCCCCGCCGGTCTCCTCCAGCGTCGCCTCTTCGCCGATCACCATCTGGGCCATGCGGGGGGAACCCAGGTACATCGAGGCGTTGCCCTCGACCATGATCACCAGGTCGCAGAACGCCGGAATGTAGGCGCCGCCGGCGGCCGAGGGGCCAAACAGGGCACAGGCCTGGGGGACCCGGCCGGAGAGCTTGACCTGATTGTGGAAGATGCGTCCGGCGCCGCGGCGCCCCGGAAACAGCTGCACCTGGTCGGTGATGCGGGCCCCTGCAGAGTCGACCAGCCAGGCGATCGGAAGCTCCTGGCTGAGTGCGGCCTCGGTGGCCCGGACGATCTTCTCCACCGTGCGGGCACCCCACGAGCCGGCCTTGACCGTCGGGTCGTTGGCCACAACCACGACGGGTCGGCCGTCGACGTCGCCAATGCCTGTGACCACGCCGTCGGCCGGCAGATCGCGGGCCGAGGCGTTGGCCAAGAGGGCGTCCTCGATGAACGTCCCCGGATCGCAGAGCAGGTCGATGCGGTCCCGGACGAACAGCTTTCCCTGCGCGTCAAGCTTGGCCCGGCCGCGCTCAAGGTTGCCCGCCCGGGCCCGTTCGCGCGCAGCGGCCAACCGCGCGGTGTCATCGGCACCGTCGCCCGGCTCGACGACAGCACTCGTTGTGTCGGTTGAAAGGTTCGCTGTGTCCTCATTTCGGTTCATCGACGTCGGACCGCCAGCACCGTCAGGTCGTCCTCCAGATGTCCTGACGCGTGGTCGACGGCGGCGTCCAGAAGGCCCTTGGCCACCACGTCGGCTGCCGAACCGGCCTCCCGGCGCAGGTGGGCGCCGATGCGGTCGGTACCGAATTGAGCGCCGCCGGAGGTACGGGCCTCGACCAGGCCGTCGGTGTAGAGCACCAGCAGATCGTCGGCTGCGAATTGAAGTTCACGGCTGGCGTAGCGGGCATCGGGGCTGAGCATGAGGAGCGGGCCGGTGGAACGCATGGCGATGAGTTCCCGTTCGATCAGGGCCATGTTGGTGCAGTGGCCGGCGGAGGCGTAGCGAAGGGTGCCCGCCTTGGTGTCGATCACGGCAACCAGCAACGACAACAGATCCTCCGGGCCGGAGCTGGCACCGAGGTGTTCGTTCAGCTCCTCGAGCGCCTGACCGGGGTCCCGAAATCGGCGCAGGAACGAGCGCAACACGTACTTGCTCTGGAACGCAGAGATCGACGCCTCAACCCCGTGGCCGGTGGCGTCGCCGATCACCACTGCAAGACGGCCACAATCCAGTGGTACCACGTCGAGGAAGTCACCGGTCACGATGCCGGCTCCGGCGTGGCCGGCCCGACCAAACTCGAGGTCCTCGACGTCAGCCATCAGCGCGGGCACCAGCCGCTCTGTCCACTGGGCGGTCACTTCGGACTCCTGAGCGATCACCTCTTGAGCCTGCTGGTCGAGTCGCAGCCGTGTGAGAAACAGCCGGCCGTCCTCGGAGCCCCGCCGAACCTGGATGATGGTGATCCACACGGGGACGATCAGGAACACGACGGCCACCACCGAGCTGGCCCAGTCGGTGGCGGTGCCGTCAAGGGCATGGACGCCCGCCACCAGGCACACCACCAACCAGAGCGATGTGGCGTGAAGGTGCTGGCGGATCGATGCCCGTGCCATCGATGCGGCGTCGCTTCGTGGCTCATCGGCGAGGATGCGCTGGCTTCCCCGCCATCTGGACCAGGTGGCGGCCGCCCACTGGCCGGTTCCCAGGGCGGCGACGACGGCCACGATCAGTTGCAGGGCGGTCGCGCTCACGCTCGCCACACTACCTGTCGCCGGTTCTCGTCGAAACGCCCACCGGCGATCGCCTAATCGCGGCGCTTGACCCGAAGCTTCACCGGCGAGGCCTCCAGGTTGAATCGCTCCCGCAGGCTCCGCTCCAGGTAGCGCACGTAGCTGGTGGGCAGGTCCCGGTTGGTGAACAGCGTAAAGGTGGGCGGCTGGGTTGCGCCCTGGGTGGCATAGAGGACCCGGGCCCCGTGGGGGGCCGGTTGGGCCTGCTGCGCGGACCGGATGGCCTCGTTGACCAGGCGGGTCGGGATGCGGGTCTGGTAGGCGTCGATGGCCGACTCGAGGGCCGGAAGAATTCGTTGCACCCCCTTGCCGGTCAGCGCCGAGATGCGCAGCACCGGTGACTCGCCGATGAAGTGCAGCTTCTGGCCCACCTGATAGGTCACGTCGTGGCGTGCCTCGGTGCTGAGCAGTTCCCATTTGTTGAGCACGACGGCGATGGGGCACCCGGCTGCATCGATGCGTTCGGCCAGTCGCTGATCCTGGTGGGTGACGCCCTCGGTTGCGTCGACGACCAACAGGGCGATGTTGGCGGTGTCGACCGATCGCAGCGCCCGCACCATCGAGAAGTACTCGGTGCCGGTGTCCACCCTGGCCCGGCGGCGCATGCCGGCGGTGTCGATGAATCGCAGGGCCCCCAGTTCGGTGTCGACCACGGTGTCGACCGAGTCTCGGGTGGTGCCGGGCATATCGTGCACCACGGCACGCTCCGACCCGATCAGGCGGTTGAACAGCGTGGACTTGCCCACGTTTGGGCGTCCGACCAGTGCCACCGACACCTCTTTGCCGGTGACCCGATCGATCGGACCCTCGTCGGGGTCGTGCTCCGGGATCGCATGGGAGTCGACGAAGGGCTCCCACGGCGCCCGCTCCTCCACCGGGCCGGGCTCGATGCCCACCCCCTCGGGCAACAGTTCGACGATGGCGTCCAGCAGGTCGCCTGTGCCGCGTCCGTGAAGCGCTGAAATGGGAAACGGATCGCCAAGGCCCAGCCCAAGGAAGTCCCAGATGAGCGCCTCCCGCCCGGTGTCGTCCACCTTGTTGGCAACGACCAACACCGGTCCGGAGCGTCGACGGATCAATGCTGCGACCTGATCGTCGTCTTCGGTGGTGCCCACGGTGGCGTCAACAACCATGAGGATCACGTCGGCCTCGTTGAGGGCGGCCTCGCTCTGGGCCGACACCTTGGCGTCCAGCTCGTCACCCTGTTGTGACCATCCGCCGGTATCGACCATGACAAAGCGCCGGCCGGCCCACGACGCCTCCGTCTCGTGCCGGTCACGGGTGACGCCGGGTCGTTCCTCAACGATCGCCTCGCGGCGACCGATCACCCGGTTCAACAGCGTGGACTTGCCCACGTTGGGTCGACCGATGATGGCCACTCGGGGCAGCGCCGCGTCGGGCGGGGGCGTGTCCCTGACGTCGGCTGAGTTGTATGCGGTCTCGTTGGTCACTGGCCACTCTCGATCAGTTCAGGTTGGTTCTGGTGGCGTCCGGCAAGGCGCCGTTCGTCCAAGTGCAGGGCTCGGCGAAGCGCGACACCGTCGGTGGCCACCACCTCGACCTGACGGGGCAGATCCTCAACGGTCAGCCCATCGAGGAAGCGCCCCTGAGACAGGCAGACATCCGGCAACAGGTAGCGGTGGTCGGCCGGTTCGTCGCTCAAGGTGCGGATGAGGTCCTCTCCCACCATGAGGCCGGTGACCCCCACATTGCCGCCGAAGAAGCGGTTCTCGACCACCAGAAGACGAACGTCGCTGAGACCCAATGGTGCCAGCAGTGGTTCGAGCACCTGGGCACCGAGCGGCCCGGTCAACACCCCGACCGGGCTGTTGACGTTGGGACGCGTCGGGCGGGAGGCCCCAAGGGCCACCGGCGTTTCGGAAGGTACGGGACGTGCTTCGGGGGCACGCGCTTCGTTCGCCTGCGAACCGAATGCGGCGGTACCGCAGCCGCTGCCCGCTCCCCCATCGTCGGCTGAAGCGGCGCCGCCCTCCCATCGGGGGGCCCGGTAACCGGTGGCGGGCGCGCCGTCGACCCACGAGAAAAAGCCCGGTTGCACGCCGATTGCCTCGTCGGTGGCCCCCACCAGTTCGGCCTCGAAGGCCCGGGCCATGCCGATGCCGTCCTCGTGCATGCCGAACCCCTCGTAGGCGTCCGGGCTGGGAAATGGAAGACCCGCCAGCAGGTAGTACTCGTCGGCAACGTGGATCATGCGGCGTCCCAGCACGGTGCGCGCAACCTCGGCCCAGCGTTCGGCCGAACTCACCACCGCCCGAGCCTCGGCAATGGTGTGAGGGCGCATGCGGGCTTCCTTGTTGTACTTCGACACCCCAAGGGGCACCAGCGCAACGTCGGCGAGCTGTGGATACTCCTCCAGCACCCCCGCCAGCGTGTCCTCCAGGATCTCGCCGTCGTTCACCCCGGGGCACACCACGATCTGACCGTGCACCTCGACCCCGGCATCGAGGAGTGCCCGCAACCAACGCAGGCTGGTCGCTCCCCGAGGATTTCGCAGCATCTCGGTGCGGGCGTGCGGGTCGGTGGCATGGATCGACACGTACAGGGGGCTGAGGCCCTCGGTGATGACACGCTCCAGGTCGGCCTCGGTGAATCGGGTCAGGGTGGTGAAGTTGCCGTACAGAAAAGACAGCCGGTAGTCGTCGTCCCTCAGCGACAGGCTGCGCCGCATGCCGGGAGGCAACTGGTGGATGAAGCAGAACTCGCAGTGGTTGTCGCAGGTGCGGACGCGATCGAAGACGGCGGCATCCACCTCGATGCCCAGGGGGGCGCCGGCGGCCTTGGTCAGCTCGATCTCAGTTTCGAGGCCGCCCCTGGCCACTTCCAGGTGCACCTCGGGCTCGTCGGTGAGCACCCGCCATTGAATGACGTCTCGGATGGCCTGGCCGTTCACGCTCACCAACTCGTCGCCGACGACGAGCCCGGCAAGATCTGCGGGGCTGTCGGGGATGACGGCGACGACAACGGGGGCTGACACTCACCCATCGTAGCTGTCGTTACCCTGGACGGCGTGAGCACCGCCGTACCCCAGCACCCCGAACCCGCAGCCCAGGTGACAGCGCCGATCGACGCGATCGAGGGCGTGGAGGCGGTGTTGTTGGCCTCGCCGCGCGGCTTCTGCGCAGGTGTGGAGATGGCCATCAAGGCGCTGGCCTGGCTGGTCCGTGCCCATCAGGGACCCGTGTACTGCTACCACGAGATCGTGCACAACGCCCGCGTGGTGGAGCGCTTCGAGGAGCAGGGTGTGATCTTCGTCGATGACGTGTCCGAGGTGCCCGAGGGCGCCCCCGTCATGTTGTCGGCTCACGGCTCGGCGCCGGAGGTCGTGGTTGAGGCCGGTGCCGGTGGCGGCCTGGTGGTGGATGCAGTGTGCCCGTTGGTCACCAAGGTGCACCACGAGGTCAAGGTGCGCGCCGGCAAGGGTTACCAGATCGTCTATGTCGGCCACGAGGGCCACGAGGAGGCGGTGGGCACCATGGCGGTGGCGCCCGAATCGATCCACCGCGTGGAGTCCCTTGCTGAGGTGGAGGCGCTTCCTCCGTTCGAAACCCCGGTTGCATTGCTGGCCCAGACAACGCTGAGCCATCGCGACTGGTCCGACGTGGCCGAGGCCACGCGCGACCGGTTCCCCGAACTGTGGATGCCGGGCCGATCCGACCTGTGTTTCGCGACGACCAACCGTCAATCCGCCCTGATGGAGCTTGCCCCCCGCTGCGATGCGGTCGTCGTGGTGGGCTCATCCAACTCGTCCAACACCCTGGCGCTGGAGAAGCTGGCTCGGGAGGCCGGGTGCGAGCGCGTCTATCGGGTGAACGCCGCCGAGGAGTTGCCGTCCGACCTGGTTGGGACGGTGGGCGTCACCGCCGGGGCGTCGGCGCCTGAGGATCTGGTGGCATCGGTGATCGAACGTCTTGCCCCAACGTTTGGTGTCGAGGAGCTTCGTATCACCGAGGAGGACGAGTACTTCCCGCCCCCGCGGGCGCTCCGGGAGATGCGGAGCACCATCGAGTTGATCGCCGGCCTGGGGTTCGGTCGGATCCCGGGCGACAACGTCGACGCCGATCGTCGGCTGCCGGCCTCGGCCGTACTGGCCGCCCTGGGATAGTTCCTCGGCTCGAATGTGAAGATCCACCCCGATCCGGACTGAGACGTCGGTCACCCGTCTGGCATCCCGTGGAGGCGATCTGCAATACTGTTCCTCGGCCCGCCGGGATGCCCACCCATCCCGGGGGCCACTTTCTTTTCCCCTCTTGGTGTTGAGGCACTCCTCCGCCCGAAGGCCCCCCAATGCGCCCCGCACTCGACGTACTGCGCCTGTTCCTCCACGTCGGATCGGCCACCGTGTGGCTTGGCGGCATGGTGACACTGGCCGGGATCGCTCCCACGCTTCGTGCCATCGATCCGGACGGTCCCGGCAGGGCCACAGCCGCCTTCGCTCGTTTCGCCTGGCCTGCCTACGGCATCCTGATCGCCACCGGCATCTGGAACATCCTGTCGATTCCTGTGATGAGGACGCTGGGTATCGGGTACCAGATCGCTCTCAGTCTCAAAATTTTGTTGGCGGTCGCCTCGGGCCTGGGTGCGTTCATCGCACAGTCTCCCAACGCCCCGCGTGCCGCCGTGCCCGCCGCTCAGGCGCTGGCAACGCTGGGCGCCGCCGGCGCGCTGCTGATCGGTGTGGGGCTGCTCGGCTAGGTTCTTCCCTCTCTCCCACCCCTATCGAAGGACTTGTACCGATGTCGCCCCGTCAGAAGCTCAGCCCGCTCCAGGAGACCGAGGCCCGCCGCGTTGCAGCCGCCGAGGCCAAGGCGAACAAGAAGGAGCGAACCTTCTCCGATGAGGAGAAGGCCAAGCGCAAGGAGCGGGTGGAAAAGGCCAAGGACGCGCTGAAGCGCTCGGCCGAGCTCAAGGGCGATCACGTGCCACCCGCCCGCAAATCACTCAAGACGTTTCTGCAAAACCTGAATGGGCCCAACCAGCCCGACGACGCCCGTTTCGAGATGATGGTCGAGGCGCCGTTCAAGGTTCCGCCGAAGAAGAAGACCAACGACCGTCGCTTCTAGGCGTAGGTTTCGGGGGCCGCGCAGTGTGCCGCTCGTCGCAACGACCTGCGTTTGAGCAGTCCAGCGACGGGTACCCACTTGGTGAACGTCCTCGCAACCAGCGGGACCTACCGAGAGGCACTACATGTCAGGCGATACCGACAACGTAAAGGGCAAGATCAAGGAAGCTGCCGGAGATCTGACCGGTGATGATGACCTGAAGCACGAAGGTCAGGCGGACAAGGCGACTGGCAAGATCAAGAACGCCATCGACGACGTCAAGGACAAGATCACCGGTAACGACGACTAGTTCGGCCCAGCGACGCCGGCGCACCGTCCGAGACGCTGCGCCGGTGTCGTCTGCGTGGGCCGGCGTTTGGAGTGGTCGCTGCGGTGCGTCGGAGACCTTCCAGTGGCGGAACGCGTCGGCCGCTCGTGTTCGGCCGGTCGTACCTTTTAACCACCGGATGGATCCAGTGATCTTCGTGCCCGGCGATCGAACGGTGTTGCTCCGGACCTCGGTGACCCGCATCCCAGGCGGAAGCGAGGCAGCAGCATGTCGAACTACGACGGCGTCGGACGTGAAGCCGCCGGTCGTCGGCCAATGGGGGACGACACCGGGGCAGAACTTCATCGACGTCCACCTGAACCGCGTGATCTGCGAGCGCGATCTCGACAGGTTTTACATCGCGGGTCCCGGGCACGGTGGCCCGGCGTTGGTGGCGAACACCTACCTGGAGTCCACCGGACGCCCTCCACTCCGTGGGGGCAATGGTCGGGTGGACCAGAGCTGACCGGTGCCAAAAACCCAGGTCCGGATCGCGGACGAGCGCTGCCTACATCACGCCGCCCTCGGTCATCTTCTTGATGTCGAGGGCGGCATCCAGCTCGTCCTCCTTCATCAGCCCGTCGGCCAACACCAGTTCGCGTACCGACTTGCCTGTGGCCACGGCGGTCTTCGCGATCCGGCTGCCGTTGTCGTAACCGATGTACGGGTTGAGCGCGGTCACCACGATGGCGTTGCGCTCCACGAGCTCGCGAGCCCGCTCGGCGTTGGCCTCACAGCCGCGCACGCAGCGCTCGGCAAAGGTGGTGGCGGCGTTGGCCAACAGGTCCACCGACTCCAGCAGCGAGTGGGCAAGCACCGGCATCATCACGTTGAGCTCAAAGTTGCCCAGCGCACCGGACCAGCTGACGGTGGAGGCGTTTCCAACCACCTTGGCGGCCACCTGCATCATCATCTCGGACATCACCGGGTTGACCTTGCCCGGCATGATCGACGAGCCGGGCTGCAGCGACGGGATCTTCAGCTCGGAGATGCCCGAGGTGGGGCCTGACCCGAGGAAGCGGATGTCGTTGGCGATCTTCACGTAGCTGACGGCAATCGTGTTGAGCACCCCGGCGGCGGCGACGGCCGCGTCCTTGGCGCCCTGCGCCTCGAAATGGTCGTCGGCCTCACGGAACGCCATGCCGGTGCGTTCGGCCATCAGCTCGATCACCCGGGCAGCGAAGCCATCGGGGGCGTTGATGCCGGTGCCGGTGGCGGTGCCACCCAACGCCAGCTCTTCGAGCTCGGGCAGCACCCGCTCGAGGCGGGCCTGGCCGTGCCGGATCTGACTGGCGAAGCCACCGAACTCCTGGCCGAGCGTCACCGGGGTTGCGTCCATGAGGTGGGTGCGGCCCGACTTGACCACGTCGGCAAACTCGCTGGCCTTGGCAGCCAGGTCGCCCGCCAGCGTGTCGAGGGCGGGAAGAAGTTCCTCGCGTATCGCGGCCACTGTGGCCAGGTGGATGGCGGTCGGGATGACGTCGTTGGAACTCTGGGCGTAATTGACATCGTCGTTGGGATGCACCCGGTGGGTGCCCCGCTCGCCGTCGAGCAGTTCGGAGGCGCGGGCGGCGATCACCTCGTTGGCATTGGTGTTGGTGGAGGTGCCAGAGCCGGTCTGGAAGATGTCGAGCACGAACTGGTCGTCGAGTGCCCCGTCCATCACCTCGTCGGCGGCACGACGCGTGGCGTCGGAAGCCTCGGAATCCTTCGCTCCCCGTTCGGCGGCCACGGTGGCGACCGAGCCCTTGATCAGGCCGAGCGCCCAGATGAAGCGACGGCTGAACCTCAGGTTGGAGATCGGGAAGTTGTCAACCGCCCGTTGGGTGGACGCCATGTAGTAGGCGTCGGCCGGCACGTTGACGTCGCCCATCGAATCGGTTTCGGTGCGGTACTGCACGGTGGCTCCTCGGTTGCATGTCGGGCGCCGCACATCGGCGCCGGGGCCGCTCACGGCGGCCCGCAGGCGACGCTACTGCCGGGCGCTCGGCGGCTCTATTCGGGAGCGCCACGTTCCAGGTCGAAGTCGATGGTTGCCTGCATCGCCCTGCCCAACTCCTCGATGTCAGCGTCGCTGAGATGGCGGCTGAGCAGTGGCTCCACCACCATCTCCTCCTCGGCGATCAGTGCCTCGATGTCGGCGGTCACCTCATCGAGCGTGCCCTCGCCGCGGGCGTCCCGCACCTGCGTCAGGCACTGCTCCGCAAGGTCGGCGTCGTAGGCCGCGGTCCAGGCGGCGTCATCGCCGGGTACCGACGCCACGCGGCGCAACATCGGAAACAGAATGCGCTGGCCGACGTCGAGATAGATGGCCAGCACCCGCTCCAAGCGGTCCAGGTGCGCCATCCGCTCGTCTCCCTCCGTGGCCTTGGCGTTGTCGAGCGAGGTCCGCATGGCCTGGTGGGCGGTGTCCAAGAGCTCGAACGGGTAGCCCTTGCCCTCGTCGACGGATACGGCGGGGGCCTCCGGCCGCTCCTCGGAGGCCTCGAGCACCTCGGGGCTGGCGCCCCGGAGGCGGTCCACCGGGGTCTCTCCCGAATCGGCGCCGCCGTGGCTCCAGTCGAGGTTCTTGTCGGCGTAGCGGCCGTCGAGCACCACCTCGTCGCCGGCGATGTCGGCGATCGGGGCGATCAGCACTCGTTGTACCTTCGGCCGGCGTCCCTCGACGTGCTCGCGGAACTCGGTCTGCAACAACCTGAGCGCGCCGGCGGTGACGTCCTCCTGCTGGCGACCAAGCCCACACCGTGCCCCGTTGGACACGGTCTTCGAGAGGCTGGACAGCGCCGCCAGCGTGCGGGGCGAGCCGTCGTTGGCCAGGATCGTGTCCAGGTGGGTGCTGATGGTCGCACCGTCGCTCTTGCACGGCTCGCACTGGCCGCAGCTCTCGACGGCCAGAAAGTGGGCGATGCCGGCGGCGACGGCCACCAGGTCGGTTCGTTCGTCGAACACCAGAAAGCCGGCCGAGCCCATTCCCGAACCGATCGTGCGCATATCCTCGTAGGTGACCGGGGTGTCGAAGCGGTCTGCGGGCACCATGGCGTTGGCGGTGCCGGAGACGGCGGCCACGTAGCGGTGTTGTTCCTTGGGCGGGCCGCCCAGATCGTCGATCACGGCTTGGAGGGTGACACCCATCGGGAACTCCCCCACCCCGGCGCGAGCGGTGTCTCCCGAGACGGTGGCAACGAACGTTCCGGGCGATGCCTCGGTGCCCAACTCGCGGAACCACTCGGGGCCGTGGGCCAGGATCTGAGCGACGTGGGCGAGCGTCTCCACGTTGTTGGCCAGTGCAGGCGACTCGGCGCTGCCCGTCTCGGTGGCCAACTGCACGTTGGATGCCATGTTGCGCTCGCGATTGCGGTCCTGGGGTTCGATGCCGCGCCGGTACGGCGGTGCCACACGGGGGAATGGGCCCCGCCCATCGATGACCTCCAGCAACCCGGTCTCCTCACCGAACAGGTAGCTGTCGGGCCCCTCCACCACCGTGATGTTCACGTCGGTGGCCACCTTGTTCGCCTGAAACTCATCGATGGCTGAGCGGACCCGCTTCAGTTCGTGCTCGAACGAACCCTTCATGGCCACCACCACCCGGGGCGAAGACACGGCGTAGGCGGCAATCAGCGCACCTTCCAACACCCGGTACGGGTTGGTGCGCAGCAGGGTGCGGTCTTTGAACGTTCCCGGCTCGCCCTCCGCTGCGTTGACCACCACCGAGGTGGGGGCCGTGAACGACTCGTTGCCCAGCACCGTCTGCCATTTCACGCCGGTGGGAAATCCGGCGCCGCCCCGGCCGCGTAGCCCCGCGGCCTTGATGACGGCGATGACCTCGGTGGGATCCATGCCGGCCGCTGCGGCCAGGCCGGCGCCGCCCCCGGCGGCGACGTAGGCATCGAAGCTCTCGACGGGGGCTGCATCGAGCACCCGGCTGACCGTGGAACGTTGGGCGGTGGACACAGGCGGTCTCCTTGAGTCGATGGTTTCAGCCGGTTGGACAACTGCGGTGCCCGACGATTTCGACGGGATTCCCGGAGTCGGCGCAACCGGCTGACTCGACAGTACCCGGGTTGGTCAAGGTTGCAACCCGGCTGCCCGGTTTCAGTTGGTTCCCCCGGCGCGATGGCCTCCGATACATTCCGGGCATGGGGGATCAGCCGAGCGCGGAGGCGCTCCTGCGGGCGATGGCTGCGACGCTGGCCGATCAGGTGGTGCCGAACGTCTCGGGCGGGCCGAGGCACTCCGCCCGGGTGGTGGCCAACCTGTGCACCATCCTGGCCCGGGAGTTGGCCTCCCCCGGCCCCGGCGAGGTCGACGAGCAGCTCAGGGCGTTACTCACCGACCGGGTCGGCGCCGGCGTGAGCGGGCACAACCTGCCGGCGCTGCTCGACGACCGTCTGCGCGAGCACGACGAGGAGTTCGCAGTGCGGGCGTTGCCGATCCTGCGTCTGGATGTGGAGCGGCGCCTGGCGATCTCGAAGCCGTCGTATCTGCACGACCCTGGCGCGGCGGGCAGCGAACGGGCGTGAAGGAAGCCGGTGGGCCACCTGGGGCGCTCGAGGTGGCGTTGGCCGAACTGTGCGTCGGCCGGCACTGGGACGACCCGACCGTCACGGTGACCGGAACCGCATCGGTGGGCGCCCAACGGGCGACCCTGTTCGTCGACGTGACCGAGGGCGGCGAGACCACCCCGGCGGTCGCCCAGGTTGGCGGTGGCATCCTGACGACCATGCCGGCGGTCACCGAGGCGTCGCTGATCATGCTGACGGCCACCGAGGGTGTGCCCGTGGCGCAGGTGTATGCGGCATCGAACTCGGCTCCCGGCATTGATCGACCGGTCATGGTGCTCAGCAGGGCACCGGGCCTGTCGATCCCCCGCCAGGTGTTGCGCTCGACCGCCGAGCTGAAGAGCGGCGAGGCACTCGCCCGGGATTGCGGCACCGCACTGGCCAACCTCCACCGCATCCCCGCAGGAGCCGCGCCCCCGGAACTCGACCGGCTGAGCACGCGTGACACATTCGGCGACTACTGCGACCGCCTGACGAGCAGCCTGGACCAACTTCCCGATCCGCACCCCGCCATACGCCTCGGCGTCGAGTGGCTTCGGCGACACCGGCCGTCGATGCCTCCCCGCCAAGCGATCGTCCACGCTGACTTTCGCAATGGGAACCTGCTGGTGGACCAGGGTCGGCTGAGTGCCGTGCTCGACTGGGAACTGGCCCACGTCGGCGACCCAATGGAGGATCTCGCCTACCTGTGTCTTCGCACGTGGCGTTTTGGCAACGACCACCTGACGGTGGGCGGGTTTGGTTCCCTGGAGGCACTGCGTGGCGCGTACGAGGCCGGAGGTGGCGACTGGCGCCATGACGCGTTTCGGTGGTGGCTGGCCGCCCGCACCGCCTGGTGGGCCTGTGGCCTGGCCGCTCAGGCGGCGGCGTTCAGCGCCGGCATGAGCGACTCGATCGTGCTGGCGGCCGGCGGCCGACGCGTGGTCGAGTTGGAGTACGACCTGCTCAACCTGATCGACCCCGCCGTACCCGAGGAGTGCTTCTGATGGATTTTGATCTGCCGTCCGATCTGGTCGCCTATCTGGGTGAACTCGACGAGTTCATCGAAGCGGAGATCGCGCCGCTCGAGGCCGAGAACATCGAGTACTTCGACCATCGGCGCGAGCACGCCCGCACCGACTGGGACAACGACGGGCTGCCCCGCCCAGAGTGGGAGGCACTGCTCGTCGAGATGATGCGTCGGGCCGACGCCGCCGGTCACCTTCGCTACGCCCTGCCCGAGGTGGTGGGCGGCAGGGGTGGGTCCAACCTGGATATGGCGGTCATCCGCGAGCATCTGGCAGCCCGTGGCCTGGGTCTACACAACGACCTTCAGAACGAGACGTCGGTGGTCGGCAACTTTCCATTCATCCTGATGATGCTGGCCAAGGGGACCGAGGCCCAGCAGGCCGAGTTCATCGACGGTGCGTTCAACCGCACGCACCTGGTGGCGTTCGGTCTGACCGAACCCGGTCACGGCAGCGACGCCACCTTCCTCGACACCAAGGCGGTGCGCCGCGGCGGCTCATGGGTGATCAACGGTACGAAGCGGTTCAACACCGGCATGCACCGGGCCACCCACGACATGGTGTTTGCGAGGACGGGCGGCGCGGCCGGCGACGCCGACGGCATCACCTGCTTCATCGTGCCCACCGCAACCGCCGGGGTGAAGATCGGCACCTACTGGTGGACCTTCAACATGCCCACCGATCACCCGGACGTTCACTTCACCGATGTGGTCGTCGGTGAGGACGCGGTCTTTGGGGAGGTGGGCAGGGGTCTGGAACTGGCCAACATCTTCGTGCACGAGAACCGCATCCGTCAGGCGGCCTCCAGCTTGGGCGCGGCGCAGTACTGCATCGACGAGGCGGCCAGGTACGCAACAGAGCGTCAGCCGTTTGGCCGTCCGCTGTGGAAGAACCAGGCCATCCAGTTTCCGTTGGCCGAGCTGCACACCGAAGCCGCCATGCTGCGGGCATTGATTCGTCAGACCGCCTGGCGCATGGATCGCCACGGCGCCCTTGAGGTGACCTCAGAGGTGTCGATGTGTAACTACCGGGCCAACCGGCTGGTGTGTAACGCCGCCGACCAGGCCATGCAGACGTGCGGCGGCATGGGCTACACCCGACATCTGCCGTTTGAACACATCTACCGGCACCACCGTCGCTATCGCATCACCGAGGGCTCCGAGGAGATACAGATCCGCCGGGTGGCCGGCGTGATGTTCGGGCAGCAGGCCAAGCGGTAGGAGGCACCGCCGGGCTGTGCTCAGCCGGTGAACCTGGGTGACAGCGGCGTGGCCGTGGGCGCCGCATCGTTGGCGGCCGCACCCCGGTCGTCGTTGGAGGCGCCGTCACCGTCGCTGGACGGCGCGTCGGGACACGATGCGGGCCGCACCGTCACGTCCACAGTCTCACCGCCGACCGTCACGACGGGTACCTTGGCGTCGGCGTCCAGGTTGATCTGTTGACCCTCCGGCATGGGCACCACCTTGGTGACGCCGTCGACCTCGACGGTCAGGTCAAAGGGGGCGGCGCCCCCGCCGTAGATGCCGGGAAGCCCGACCGAGTCCAGCAACGTCTTGTTGGGATCGAGCGAGAGGGTGGACTGAGTCGCCGGCGACGAGCAGCCGGGCACGAAGTCCGCCTTCACCAGATTTCCAAATCCAGTCGTGTCAACGTCATCGGCGATGCTTGAACACCCGATCCCGGCCACCCTGGCAGGCACCCCATCGAGCAGGACGTCACCCTCGGAAGCTCCTTGAGGAACCTCGATGATCACCAAATCCGTGGTGTCATCGTGGGGCACGAGCTGGTACTCCCTACCGTCGACCGTGGCGGTCACCGGCCGTCCGGTCGTGTTCACGCCAAGCAACGTCGGCAGGGAGACCGGGCCGAAGGTGCACGGCCCAAACAGGGCGCCCGCCGGGGCCGGTGGGCTGCAATACGGCTCGATGTAGGCCAGGGTGCGGTTGATGAAGGTGGTGATGTCCTGGCGATACACCGCCCGGGTGGGCTCGGGGACGTCGAGGTAGTTGCCTCCGGCGGCGGCGACCGCGTCGGTCAAGCGGGCCAGCACGGATGGAAATGCGGCCAGGCCCTCCTGGAGCAAACCGGGCGCAGGATCGTCGGGGCCGAGCGAGGCGTAGGCCGCATCGAACGCGGCCTGACCGTCGGACAATTGGAGCTCGTAGGTCGCCTGGTCGATCGGATCGGCGAGCCACACCACGGCGAAGCCGGTGACCGGACCGCAGAACCCGGGTTCTGGCACGGGTTCAGCCGCCTGCGCCGTGGCGGGTGCCAGGGTTGCCAAGGTGGTGCCCAGCAGGACGGCGAGCGCCATCATCGGCAGCCACCGCCGGTGGCCTGCGTTCGTTGTTGCGGTCATGGTGTTGTCCCCCGACGCAGAACGTTATCGAACAGGTCGGCCGTCAGTGGTGCCAGCACGCTCCAGTCGAGTTCCTTGCGGCGTCGCAGCGCCCCGCGCCGGGCGCGGTCGACGTCGGCGTCGGTCAGCGAGTCCAGCGCCGCCGCGATCGACGCCGAGGTCTGCCCCACCGGCAGTCCGGCAGCGCCCAGGTGCTCGGTGAGGTAGCCCCACTCCGATCGAAGTGTCGGCAGACCGAACCCCACCGAGTCACCGGCCGCCCCGGTGGTCAACATGTCACCCGCCTCGTCGAAGACCAGTGCCAACACGTCGCAGGCCACCAGCCGTGTGGCGTAGTGGGCGGCGTCCACGTTGCGGTACGCCTCGGCGATGGGGATGCGGGGGTCGTCCGGGACCAGCTCGTCACCCCGAAGCGACCAGCACACCAGCTGAACGTCATCGCGACTGCAGGCGGCCACGCCGTCGAGCACCTGCTGCACCAGCTTTTCGGCCCGGGGCGCGCCCACGATGCCGATCCGCAAACCGGCCGGTGACAGGCCGAGGCGGCGTTCGGCCTCGGCCCGATCGGGCGGCTCGGTGGCGTTCCAGGTGGCCCCAAAATGGCCGTGGGGAATCACCCGGTGCACACAGCCCGCGCCGAAGTCGTAGCGGCTGCGCAGGCGCGCCTCGCCCCAGGCGCTGTGGTGGATGACCCCAGCCACCGCACCCGCCCAGAGTTGGTAGATCGGATCGTGGATCTCGGGCTGCTTCTCGTGCGGGGTCAGGTTGTGAGCCGTCCAGACGATGGGGATGTCGGCATCGTCCAACGCCTCGACGATGCGCCGGTGTTCGTCGAGGTCATCGAATGCGGTCCACTCCGGCCAGTGCAGGTGCAGCAGGTCGATGCTGCGAAACCCGGGGTCGTCGACGGCGTCCCACCCCACCGGCGATCGACGTTCCACCACCCGGTCCCTCATCGCCGGGTAGAGGGCCTGGTGATAGTGGCTTCCGAACGCGGTGGAGCCCGCCCGGATCAGCGGGGTGACCCTGACAGAGTAGGACAGCGAACGGGCCGGGGTGAGGTCCAACTGGTGCACTTTGGCAAGCTCCGACCACGAACTTCGCCACTCCGACACCCCGTCGACCGGCACGGTGGTGGCCTGACCCTCGCCGCGGTCGACCTGCCACTCGACCGTCAACGGCACGTCGGCCACCTCGGGGATCATCACGCCGACCGCAACCGGCGGCCGGTCGAAGGTCAGGTCGTCGCGGAGCACGATCGTGCGCCCTTCGACCGAAAGGTCCATGGTTCGGCTTCCTGCCAGCGGTGCCGTCGCCTCCTCCCCCTCGACGCCCGCGCCCGACTCGATGAAGGACTCCCAGCGGGCCACCACTCTGCCGTCCCGATGCTCCACCGAGTTGGGCAGACCCCCGGCGGTGAACCGCTTCAGACGGTCGATCACCAGCGGGGTCCAGGTGGGCAGGTCGCGATCGACAGGCACCTCCCAACGCCCCGGTCGGTGCAATGCAGGCAGATAGTGGCTCCGTGTGGCACCAACGAAGGGCACCGCAAACCCTGCGCCGGCCGATCGGTGGGCCCACACACCGGCCGGGCGGCCGGTTTCGAATGCGACGAGCCGGTCGACCGGCGGGTAGGCCTCCCTCGCTGAGGCCGGCGTGAGGTCAGGGTCGACGTCGCCGAGCGCTGCGGCCGCCCATGCGATCTTGCCCAACAGGTCGAACGTCAGCTGCAGGCGCCGCTCCGGACCCCGGTAGGCATCCTGAGCGCGGTAAGCGTGCGCCGTGGTGAGTCCCCCATCGTCGAACCCGTCGAGCAGCGTGGTGGTGGCGTCGACGGCCCGGCGCAGCCAAACGGCAGGGTTGGTGAGGCCGAAACCGGTCGGGTCATCCTGGGGATCCCGCGCACGGTGCTCATTGTGTCGGCCCGACCTGGATTCAGGCCGACTCATGGCGAAGGCCGCCAGCTCCAGGGTGAGCGCCGTCGACAAGTCGCCGGTGGAGCGACCCCACGGCACCGACGTGCCGTGGCGGTCCCCCACAGCCAGCACCAGGTCGAGCGCTCGGGCCATCCCCCGTTCCCACACCTCACCAAGCCGGTCGGCCAACGGCTCGGTGAACAGCCACACGTCGGCGGTGTAGATGTCGTAACGCCCGATGCCATCATTGGAGTCGTCGAGGGCGCCCAACGGGTTGGCTCCAACCACTCCCCGGACACGTTCCACCAACCCGTCAAGCCGAGCGGTGTCGTCCACCAGCCCCAGGTGCACCCGCCTCAGCTCGCAGCGGGCCAGCACCCCGGCGTAGTTCCGGGGCAGCACTCCGGCGTCGAGCAGTTCCAGCCAGTCCGAACTGTCGACGGCCTGAGCCACCTGAGCCACCTGCGCATCGCTCATGGCGCGGAGCAGCGGGCTACCGTCGAACCGGCCATGTGCGAGCAATGTCTCGGCGATGCGGTAGGAGAAGAACGTGTTGGTACCGGCGCCGTCGATGTCGCCAAGCAACCCGATCAGGATTTGGTCGAGAGGTCGTCCGGCCACCTCCCCGACCCCGGCCCGGGCCAGGTGATGCAGGGTGAAACACACGTCGGCTCGCACGTCGGCGGCCACCTGATGCCCGGCGAAGAAGCGGGGAATCCGCCAATCAGGCAGGTGCGCGCGTTCGACGTCCTCCAGGGTGGCGACCACCAGTTGTCGGAGGTGCTCCGCCAGTTCACCGGCCGTCGTCACGGCTGAAACGGCCTGTCGCTGGACATCCGACGGAGTGTAGGAGCCCCCGAAGGGCACCTTGGGTCCGTCATCGGCCTTCAGCACTCCGGCACGCGCACCGACACGTTGACCGCCAGCCCACCCTGCGAGGTCTCCTTGAATCGATCCGACATCGACTCGGCGGTATCGCGCATCGTGTTGATCACCTCGTCGAGCGTCACACGGGCAAGCGCCGGGTCGCTCGCCAGCGCCAGCTCGGCGGCGTTGATCGCCTTGACCGCCCCCATGGTGTTTCGCTCGATGCACGGCACTTGAACCAGTCCGCTCACGGGATCGCAGGTCATGCCCAGGTGGTGCTCCATGGCGATCTCGGCCGCCATTAACGCCTGATCCATCGTGCCCCCCATCACCTCGCTGAGGGCGGCTGCGGCCATGGCACTGGAGACCCCGACCTCGGCCATGCACCCGCCCATCGCCGCCGAGATGGTGGCGCCCTTCTTGAACAGGGTGCCCACCTCTCCGGCCACCAGCAGGAAGCTGCGGACGACGGCCGGGGCGTCGTCGTGGGACGGCGGTTCGTCGGACAGGCACAGCAGGTACAGCAGCACTGCGGGGATCACTCCGGCGGCGCCGTTGGTGGGTGCGGTGACCACCCGTCCAAGGTTGGCGTTCTCCTCGTTGACCGCCATGGCGAACGTGCTGATCCATTGCAGCTTCTGTCCGAAGTCGGGCTGGGAGGCTCGGATCGCCGCCATCCAGGCCTCGGGCGAGTCGCCCGACCTGGCGTTGGATCCGTCGCCCAGCAGCCGCCGCGCCAGCGGCGCGGCACGCCGGTGGACACCAAGATCACCGGGCAGGGTTCCGTCGGTATGGCAGCCCCGGTGGGCGGCTGTGAGCATCACCTGCCAGATGCGATCGAGACCCTCGCCGACCTCCTCCGGCGAGCGCCAAGCAGCCTCGTTGGAGGCCACCACGTCGGCGATGCAGCAATCCAGCCTGTGGCAATGGGAGCGAAGATCGGCGGGCACCTGGGTTGGATACGGCAGTGTGGGTCGGCCGGCCGTCGACCCCGGACGTGTGAGTTCCTGGCCGACCAACTCATCTTCACGCACCACGAACCCGCCACCAACCGAGAAGTAGACCGACGACAGGCTTCGGGTACCAACGGTGGCTGTGCAGCGCATGGCGTTGGCATGGCCCGGTAGCCGCCTGTCCCGATGAAACACGATGTCGGACTGTGGGTCGAATGCGATCGGCACCGTGGCGCCCGGCAGGAGCAACAGCTGTTGTAGGCCAAGCGCCTGGACGATTTTGGCGATGGCCTCGACGTCGACCGTCTCCGGGTCGTGGCCCAGGAGGGCCAGGCTGATCGCCTGGTCGGTGGCGTGTCCCTTGCCGGTCAGCGCCAGCGATCCGTAGAGGTCCACCCGAACGTGGTCGACCGGCCCGAGCCCCCCGGCGCCACCGAGGTCGGTGCCAAGCTCCCTGAGCCAACGTTGGATGGCCCGCCACGGCCCCAGGGTGTGCGAGCTGGACGGTCCAACCCCGATCTTCAACATGTCGAACACGCTGAGCACTTCCATGCCGTCAGCCAACCACGTCGGCGGCCCGACGGTTTCGCAGCCGACGCACCACCAACGGGGCAATGGCGCCGGCGGCACCGATCGCCACCACCTGAACGATCGGCGGCAGGTCCAGCAACTCCCCTACGATCCCGCCACCGGCGACCACCGCAATCACCACGCCGGGGATGATGCCGATGGCCGTTCCGATGAGGAAACGGAGGTTGGAAAGCCTGGTGACGCCGAGCAGCCAGTCGGCCGGTGGCAGCTGGCCGAAGACGAGCCGCAACCCAATGACCGGCATGATCCCGCCGTCTGCGAGCCGGTCATCGAAGACGTGCATGCGCGGTGGGATGCGCGCCTTGACCCAATCGCGTGCAAACCAGCGGGCGAAGCTGAAGCCGAGATAGCTCGACCCCATGTTGCCGACCCACGACACGGCGATGGCCACGGGTGAGGGCCACACGATGCCTGCCGGCACCATGTAGACAAAGCCGGGCACTCCAAACGGCTGGGTCACCCACATGACGACCACGAAGACGATCGGCCCGATCGGGCCGGTCTCGGTCAGCAGCCGAGCGACGTTGCCGTCGTCGAGTACCCAGCCCAACCCTCCGAAGGCGACGAACGACAGCGCAGCTAAGCCAACGGCCAGCAGCGCTCCGATCTTGGAGTTCATGCGCCCCGGGGGGCCACGGGCCTCACCCCTTCGTGGCCAGGTACTTGGCGTAGGCATCGGCCCTGTCGCGCAGCTCCGGGTCGGCTGCGAACATCGGCTCGAAGCGCTCGCGGGCGGCGGCCCGCTTGGCCGGGAGGTACTCGGTGGGCCAGAACCCCTCGTGGGGTCGGTAGCCCTTCAACACGTTGCGGGCCACCGTGGCCTTGTGCACCTCGTCGACCCCGTCGGCGATGCCCATCGTCGGGGCCGATGCGTACATCGCCTGCAGCGGGGTGAGGTTGGTGGTGCCCAGCGAGCCGAGAATGTGCAGCGCATTAAACGACACCTCCCGAAGCACCTTGGCCATCGTGAACTTCACCGCTGCGATATCGGTGCGGGCCTCCTGGGTGCTGGTGTTGTCGATCTTCCAGGCGGTCTCCAACACGAACAGCCGCAGCATCCTGATCGACGCGTAGCTGTCGGCGATCTTCTCCTGCACCATCTGGTGATCGCCGATGATCTTGCCGTGCGACTCCCGGCTGAGCGCCCGTTCGCACATCATGTCGAATGCCAGCGTGCACTGACTGATCGTGCGCATCGCATGGTGGATTCGGCCGCCACCCAAACGGCGCTGGGCCAGCACCTTGGCGCCGTCCTCCGGGCCGAGCAGGTGGTCGGCGGGTACCCGAACGTCGGTGTAGACGATGTGGTTGTGGTTGCGGGGCTCCGGCATGATCTCGACGCCCGGCGTCTTCCGGGGCACGACGAACATGCCGTTGGTGCACATGACGAACAACAGGTCGGCCACCCGCCCGGCGCTGGTGAACCACTTCTCGCCGTTGATCACCCACTCGTCGCCGTCCTTGACCGCGTGGGTGGTGAACAGGTTGGGGTCCGATCCGCCCTGGGGCTCGGTCATCGAATACGCCGACCACAGTTCCTGGTTGAGCATCGGCGTCAGCCAGCGCTCCTTCTGGTCGTCGGTGCCGTAGGCGGCGAGCATCTCCATGTTGCCCGTGTCGGGGGCGCCGGCACCGAAGATCTGCGGTGCCGACCCGTAGCGGCCGAGGATCTCGTTCAACAGGCCCAGCTTGAGCTGGCCAAAGCCGGGCCCGCCCAGGTCCTCGTCGAGGAACAGTGCCCACAGGCCCTGCTCCTTCACCTGATCCTGCAGGTCCTTCACCAGGGCCTTCAGCTTTGGGTCCTTCGAGCGCACCGCGTAGGGAAACACCAGGTCGAGCGGCTCCACCTGCTCCCGGCAGAACCGCTCCACCCAGTCCAGCTTCTTCTGAAACTCCGGTTCGGTCGAAAAATCCCAAGCCATGTCGCTGCGCCCCCGTTCCTGATCGTGGCTGCGTTGCCGGGGCGATCCTACGGCCGATCGATTCGCTCGTGGCCGGGGGCTACTCCTCGGCGGCCTCGCCGTTGACCATCCATGGGGTACCGAAGCGGTCGACCGTCACCCCGAATCGGGGCGCCCAGAAGGTCTCCCCCATCGGCATCTCAACCTTGCCCCCGTCGGCCAACGCCTCAAAGACCCGCTCGGCCAGATCCAGATCCGTGGTGGTGAAGTTGACGTACATGTATTGCATGGCGTCGAAGTTGTCGATGTCGAACACGTCGGAAGCCATCAACAGGTGGTTCTCGAACTTGAGGGCCGCGTTCATGACCAGGTCCGCCATACCCTCTGGAACCGGCTCGGCGCCGGGCGCGTCCGACATGGCCACGATCGACAGCTCGCCGCCGAAGATCTCCTGGTAGGCGGTAAAGGCCTCGCGGCAGTTGCCGCCGAAGTTGAGGTAGGGAGTGAAGGACATCGTGTGCTCCTGAGCGTTGCGGTCCTGGTTGGTTACCCATCACGACGGCTTGGGCAGCCCAAACTCATCGGTCGATCAGGCCGGCGCCACCGTGAAGGTGCCGGTCATTCCGAGCATCGAGTGCTTCTTCCCTGTCTTTGGATCGATCAGGATGCACTGGTAGGTGTACTTGCCAGGTGCCCCGAAGGTCATCGTCGCACCGCCGGTGTCGCCAGGTTCGGTGGCGCCCACCTCCCCGATCGGCTCACCGGTGGAGTCCAACACCTCGAACTCGTGGGGTTCGGTGCCGCTGTTGGTCATCTCGAAGCGGATCGTTTGGCCCGACTTGATCGATGACAGGTCCAGGTCCTCGTAGGTGAAGTCCACCGCATCGAAGGTGACGGTCCGTTCGGGTTTGGCCTGCGCCGTGCCTCCGTCGCCCGTGACGGTGAAGTCGGCACTGATGCCCTTGCCCTTCATGCCGGGCTTGCAATTGACCTCGTAATCGCCTGCCACCAGATCGACCGTCAGGGTGCGGGAGGTGCCGGTGGTGACGTTTTCCACCTCGCCCACCACGTCGCCGTTGTCCTTCAGTACGTAGAGCTCGGAGACGTCCTTGCCGTTGTTCGTGAACTCAAAGTCGATCTTGCCGGCCTCGATCACGTCGCGGTCAAGCGTGCAGGCGTCGTCGGTGCCCGTCACCGCGGTGGCACTGTCGGCCGTGCCTCCGGAGCACGCGGCGAGGCCGGCGATGGGAAGCAGGAGCGCCAGTGCCATGGTGGCGGCGCGTTGGGGCAGTGGGTTCACGAGTGTCCTCCGGCGGGCACGGTGGTCGGGGGGGTGAGCGTTGGAGCAGCCGTCGCGGTGTGCTCCCCGGGCGCAGATGAAGTTGATCCCGTATCTGATGCAGGCAGGGGCCGTAGAAACAGCACCATGGTGGGCACCAGGTAGGCGACGTAGGTGATGACCTCCAGCACGGTCATCTGCGGGCCGACGTTGAAGATGCCCTTGAGGAGGGTGCCGTACCAGCTGGTGATGTCCCAGCCGTTGATGTCCCAGGCAAGCGTGTTAAGGCCCGGGAGGATGGCGGCCTCCTGGAGGTCATGGACGCCGTAGGCCAGGACACCGGCCGCGATCACGATCAGACCGGCGCCGGTGACCTTGAAGAAGGTGGCCAGGTTCAGGTTCACCGCACCCCGGTAGAGCAGGAAACCGATGCCCACAGCGGTTGCGATGCCCAGCACGGCGCCCAGCGCCGGGCCGATTCCCGAGCCTTGAGCTTGAAGCGTCGGGTACAAAAACAACGCCGTCTCCAGCCCCTCGCGGCCCACGGCCAGCAGGGCAGCAAGAAACACCCCCGAGGCGCCAAGCTTGAGTGCGGCCTCCATCTTGTGGGTCAGGTCGCCCTTGATCGTGCGGGATGCCCGCTTCATCCAGAACACCATCCAGGTGACAAATCCGACGGCCACGATCGACAGGATGCCGCCGAACGCCTCCTGGGCCTCAAAACTCATGTTCGCCGAGGTGAAGTGCAAGACGGCGCCGAAACCGAACGACACCGCGATGGCCACCCCGACGCCGGCCCACAGCGCGGGGATTCGATCACGGTGGTCGCCCCGAACCAGGAAGGTCAGCAGGATGCTCACCACCAGGGCGGCCTCGAGACCCTCGCGAAGCCCGGTGAGGAAGGTTTGAAACACGCGCTGCGCCTCCAACTGGTCTACTGCCGGATTGCACATGAGGCGTACGCCCGGCTCGTTGCAAGGTCAGCCTAACTGCGCGTTTGGTGGTGGCTGCAACACGGCACTCGGCCTGGCTCAGGGCCTCAGGAACGTCTTCCCGATGTTGGTGCCCTCGAACAAGGCGTTCAGCGCCGGAATCGCCTGGTCGAGACCGTCGAACACGTGGCTGCGAAAGGTGAGCTTCCCGGCGTCGAACAGGCGGCGAAGCTCGGCGTTGGCCTCGTCGAAACGCCCCCAATTGTCCAGCGTGTTGAAGCCCGCCATGCTGGCCCGCATCGCCAGCAGTTTTACGTAGTTTGAAGGTCCCGGGTGCTCCCCGCTGACGTAACTGGAGATGACGCCGCACAGTGCCACTCGGGCGTGCATGGCCAGCCGGCCCAGGACCGCGTCGAGGATGGGCCCGCCCACGTTGTCGAAGTACACGTCCACGCGGTCCGGGCAATGCTCTCGCAGCGCCGCCCTCAGGTCGGTGGTGCGATAATTGATGCACGAGTCGAAGCCGAAGTCGTCGGTGACCACGGCGCACTTCTCGTCCGACCCGGCGATGCCCACCACCCGGGCACCGGCTGCTTTGGCCAACTGGCCGGCGATCGAGCCCGTGGCACCGGCGGCTGCGCTGACCACCACGGTTTCCCCGGCTTTGGGCCTGCCGATGTCATACATCCCGAAGTACGCCGTTGCGCCGGTGGATCCGAAGAGCGCCAGCAGCGCCTCTTGGTCCACACCTGCGGTGCCGGCACTCACCCGGCCCATCACCGTGGTGTACACATCGTCGCGCGAGATCGAGTAGGCGCTGAATCCACCCAGCGTGGTGACCACGTCGCCCACCTCGTAGGCGTCGCAGCGGGTGGCCACAACCTCCCCCACCGTCGCAGCACGCACCACTTCACCGACCTGCACCGGCGGCAGGTACCCCGGTTGATCGTCCAGCCAGGTGCGCGCGGCTGCGTCGATACCCACCAGGGTTGTCTTCACCAGCGCCTCGCCTCCGACGAGTTCCGGCAACTCGGTTTCGATCAATTCGATGTCGCCATCAGCCACCAGACCCTTCGGCCGGCTGCGGAGCACCCCCTGACGATTCTTCTGTGACATCGGCCCCCCAGGCATCGTGGCGAGTGTAGCGACCGTGTTTCCTTTGGAGCGTTGCAACCAAACCGGTTGCCTCAAGCTGACGTCTCCGGCAACGGTCCGGGATCCGGCTACCATCTGCGAGATGAGACAGGATGAATTGGCTGCCGTCCTATGATCCAAGTGATCGGCGACCTGCTGCCGTCCGCGCTTGGAGTGGCGCTCAGCCCGGTTCCGATTATTGCGGTCATCCTGATGTTGGGCACTCCCAAGGCCCGAGCCACCGGGTCGGCTTTTGCAGTTGGTTGGATTGCCGGGCTCGTCATCGCCTCCACCATCGTTCTGGTCGCCACCTCCGGCGCCTCCGATTCGACCAGCGCAACCGCCACCGGCGTGAACTGGTTCCAGGTTGCGATTGGCGCACTCTTTCTGCTGTTGGCCTTGAAACAGTGGCGCGACCGTCCCGCACCAGGTGAGGAGGCAGAGATGCCGGCGTGGATGGCCAGTATCGACACTTTCTCCGTCGGTAAGTCGCTTGGACTCGGCGCGTTGCTGTCAGGGGTGAACCCGAAGAACCTGGCGCTCACCGCCGCTGCGGCGGCCAGCATTTCTCAGGCCGGGCTTGGAGGCACCGACAGCGCCATCGCCGTGGCGGTGTTTGTGATCATCGGTTCACTCACGGTGGCCGGACCGGTGGTGTTCTATCTGGTGGCGAGCAAACGGGCCGCCGGGCCGCTTGCGTCGATCAAGGACTTCATGTCCGTTCACAACCCGGCGATCATGATGATCCTGTTGCTCGTGCTGGGCGTCAAACTCCTCGGACAGGGTCTTGGGGCACTCGGCGGGTAGCCGGTGACGGCCTGAATCCGAGGATCAAACCGACCAGGTCGGGCTCAGCCGAGGCCGGCCCGCACCGCGTCGGCACAGCGCCGTCCGGAGAAGAGCGCCCCTTGAATGGATGCGGTGTCGCGGTGGTCGCCGCAGACGAACATGCCATCACCCAGCGAAACCGCCTGTTTTGGTGCGAACGGTGGCTGCTGCTTGGGCTGACCGTGGGCGATCGCATCGGTTCGCAAGTGGCTCCACGAGTCAACCGTCGGGCCCCAGATACCCCGCAACTGTTTCCTGACCGCTGGTTCCAGGTTGGCGTCGTCCACCCCCGGACAAGCGGCGGCGATCAGTGCGGAGTCCGCAGGGCCGTACTCCGGTGCAACGTTGGTCATGACGGCGATGTTGAGCGCCGGGCCCTGGCCGGTCCCATCCACGACGATGTAGCGGTCGGTGATCGGTGGTGTCGGAGCGCCGAACCACACGCACGATGCCGACTTCGATCCGACGGTCGCCAGTCCGAGAAGTTTGGCGGCGCCAGGACCCTCGGCGGCGATGACCACCCGGTCGGCTGTGAGGGTCCGACCGTCGGCGAGCGCCACCTCGCCTGGGCGCACGGCCCCCACCCGGGCGTTCAGCCGCACGGTACCGTTGGGTAACCGGCCCGCGAGTTGGTCGGGGATCGCCTGCATTCCGCCTGCGGGAACGGCTGCGGCGCCGGCGAACAGGCTCTTCAACACGACGTCGAACATCCGCCTGCTGGTCGCCAACGCCGGATCGAGTTGGATGCCACCAACGAAGGGCCGGAAGAAGCCGTCGATCATGGCCTGGCTGAAGCCATCGTTCTTCAGGGCTTCCAGCGTCGACAGGTCCTCCTGACGCAGGAGCGCCGGGGCCGAGGTGCGTCCAAGCCGGATCCGTTGCCGCAGCAGTCGAACCTTGTCGGTGATCGAACCAACCGGTGCGAGGCCGGTCTTCAGGAGGGTGCGAGGTCGCCGCGTCGGGTCGCCCACAAGGTGCATCTTCGTGCCGTTCCACACCAGCGCCCCCGGCTCGAAGCGCCTCAGGTCGAGCGCGTTCACATCAAACTGCTTCCCCAGTTCGGGGTAGGCGGTTAAGAGCACCTGGAACCCGCGATCGAGCCGGTAGCCCTTGACCAGGTCGCTGCGCACCCGTCCGCCCACGCCGTCGGTCGCCTCGAGCACGACGACGTCCCTGCCGGCGTCGTTGAGGCGACGGGCCGCCGCCAGGCCGGCGAGCCCGGCGCCGATGACAGCAACCTCGGTGTGTTCAGGAAGGGGACGATCGACCTGCTGAGCGGGCTCCGCCATGGCGGTCCTTTCCGTGCCGGATGATCCAGCACCCGCAGCAGACTGCCACGGTGGGCTGCAACGACCAAGGTTGGTCGGCGGCGCGCCGGGTGGATCCGTTGATCAGTCGGGGGCCGAGGTTGTGGTCACCGGTTCGGCGAGCTTCATACCGTCCTTGGTCAGCAACGCGGCGATGATGACCAGTTCCTTCGACGACCGATTCTCACCGAAGTGCACCATGTTGTCCTGTTCGATCACGGCGTCGCCCACCTCAAGGGTGATGGTGGTCGGGCCCGTTTCGGGCTCGTCGGTGGTGCTTCCGGCCCGTCGCACCAGTGCCGTGCCGGATTCGATCGTGTAGGTGAGCGTGCCGGACTCGATTCGGGCCATCTGCACGCCCGGGTGCACGTGTGGAACCAGCTTGGCGCCTGGTGCGATCGTGTAGCGCACCAGGGAGAGCTTGCGTCCCTCCGCTCCCGGCGGGTCGACGAGGTCGGCGTACACCTCGGACCGAACCGCGGCGGTCGTGGTGGTTGGGCCGGTTGCGGAGGTCGGTGCGGCCGCACCCGGGTTGTCTGAACTGCATCCGGAGGCCCCCAGCACCCCGATGACGATGGCGGCGAGGAGGGCATGGAAACTTTTCATGACATCAACCTAATAGGTGGCCATTACCCAGGTGGGCAGCGGCCGGGCTGAGCGCACACGTGGGTACCCTGTCCCACATGTCCACCGAACCGCCCGCCTGGCTCCAGCAGGCGCGAGCCCACTGGCAACATCGCGGCAACCAACGGCCGCCGTTTGCCGACGAGCCCGGGCCCAACCAGGAATCGGTCTGGGACTATCCGCGTCCGCCGGCGGTGGTACCCGATGGCCGGTCCATCGAGGTCACCCACGGCGAACGGTTGATTGCCCGCTCGACAACCTCGGTTCGCGTGCTCGAAACGTCTCATCCTCCGGCCTTCTATGTGCCGCCCGACGCGGTGGTGCCGGGTCGCCTCGTGCTGACGAACGGGTCGTCGCATTGTGAGTGGAAGGGGGCCGCCGAGTACCTGGCGGTTGAGGGCACCGTCGAGCCGGTCGCCTGGCGCTACCCCACCCCGTATCCGGAGTTCAGCGACCACGCCGGTTGGGTGTCGTTCTACCCGGGACGAGTGGATTGCACCGTGAACGACGAGCCGGTACGCCCTCAGGCCGGAGGCTTTTACGGCGGCTGGATCACCGATGATGTGGTCGGCCCGTTCAAGGGCGAGCCAGGCACCTCGGGCTGGTAAGCACTTCTACCGACGCAACGCAACAGCAACTCACACGAAGGACCACATATGACATTCAGTACCGATGCGCTGGAGGTCAACCGGCGCGACACGTCCTTGACCCGCATGCAGGTCGACCAGCTTTGTGATGAGGACGAACTTGGCGACGGAACGGTGCGGATGCGGGTGGACCGCCTGGCCATCACCGCCAACACGGTGACCTACGCCGAGATGGGCGACGTGTTCGGCTATTGGGACTTCTACCCCACCGGCGACGACGCCTGGGGCCGGGTTCCAGCGATGGGCTGGGCCGACGTGGTGGCCTCGGCACATCCGGACGTCGAGGTCGGTGGGCGCTACTACGGCTGGTTCCCCATGGTGGGATCCGTCGACCTGGCCGTCCATCCCACCGGGCAAGGTCTTCGCGACGACGGCGCACACCGCGCCGCCCATGCGTCGGTGTATCGCACGTTTGTGGACAGCCGCACCGATCCGTCGGGACCCACGGCCTTCGACGACGCCGCACGCCGAGGCGACCTTGAGGACCGACACGCCCTCCTCCGAGGCCTCTTCATGACCGGGTTCCTCATCGATGCATTCTTCGACTCCAACAACTGGTTCGGGGCTCGGCGGGCCATTGTCATGTCGGCATCTTCGAAGACCGCCATTGCATTTGCGGACTGTGCCGCCCAGCGGGGCCTTGATGCCTTGATCGGCGTGACCTCGCCGGGCAACGTCGACTTCGTGCGTGGGCTGGGTCGATACAGCGACGTCGTCAGCTATGACGACATCGGATCGATTGCCACCGGTTCGGCGGTGTCGGTGGACATGGCGGGCGACGGTCCCGCCATCGGCGCACTGCATGCCAGGCTGGGCGATTCGTTGGCCCATTCCATGATCGTCGGGCGTACCCACCACGACACCCCACCGGCTCGACCCGAGCATGGCCCCACCCCCGAGGTGTTCTTTGCTCCAACGGCGATGAGCCAACTCGCCGAGGGTGGCACCGACGCCTTGGAGCTTCAAGAACGCTCGATCGTTGCGCTCGGCGCGTTTGTTGAAGGCTCAGGCGACTGGCTCCACGTCCAGCGCACCACTGGAGCGCATGCCGCAGCGGCAACCTGGGCCGAGGTCCATGCCGGCGCCGTATCGCCCGACACCGGACGGATCGTTTCGTTGCATCGGTGAGGGCGAGCATGCCGGCGGCACCGCGGATGTGAACCTGGCAGCGAGCAACGCGCCGTTGGGACCGGCACCAGGATCGTCGATGGTCAGGGTGACGATGCCGTCGGCATCACGATCCCAGTTGATGATGCCGCCCATGGTCAGTCGCCCTCGGGCCGCATGTCTTCGTCCTCGGCGAGGACGGTCATCCCGTTCATGTCCCTCGTAAGGCATTTCCAGGAATACGAGGGGCACGCGACGGCCCGATCGCCCACCCGATCGGGCCGTGGTGAAGGCGATCAACGCGTCGACCACGAGGTGCCCGGGATCGTCCAGCCGGTGGACGTCGACTGTTAGCCCGGGCGTGTCGCCATCGAGCACGGCCTCGATGAGAGGCGCTGGGGTGAGCACCCAGGTCGCTTAATCCATCCAGATCAGCATCGTGCGCAGGTCGGGAGCGCTGAAGATCCTCGGTGCTACCGAACGGAAGCTGCCAAGCGGCAAGTTTGGTCCAACCCCGAACAGTTCGTCGTCGGTCTCAGCCAAGACGCTGCGGGTCAGATCAGACAACTGGTTCAGCGTCATCGTTGACGCTGCTTCGTCTTGTCGGATTGTCGCCTGCCTCTTCAGTACAGGAAACACTACCCACCTAGAGGCCCGGTCAGCTCCAGAGGGCGGCCCACGTCTCTTGACCGACAATTCCATCGACGGTTAGGGGCCACCAGTCCTGGAACTCCTTGACAGCGCTTTCGGTTTGCGGACCGAATTTACCGTCGACCACGCCGGGATCAAAGGGTGGGTAGGCGAAGTCCTTCAAGATTTCCTGAAGGAGCCGTACTGCGTTTCCTGTGGACTTTTTCTTGATCACCGGCGGAGTCAGCCTCGACCAGGTTGCTGGTCCAACGATTCCGTCAACCTTTAATGGATAGGAGAGCGCCCAGTACTGGCCAGAGGATCGGTACGTTTGATAGTCGATGACGGCGTTACGTGTCAATGATCCGAAGATCCCGTCAACTGTCAACCATGCGCCGCGGTTATTGAGAGCCTTTTGCGCATTCTTGACGGCAGGGCCTTTGGAGCCAATTTTGATGATTGGGTCAGCCATTGGATTCGCCTTTCCAGCATTCTTGGTGTTCCGTGTTCACATTGGGTGAACTGCATCGTCCAGTATGGACCCCACGAATCTGATGTCAACCTTGTAGACTTCAGCACAGCGACTTCGTTGTGCTGCCAATCAGGCGAACGTTGTGCTGGGAAGGTCGGTGGTGTCGCCGTCGATGGCATCGCAGATCATCGCTTGCGACGTCCACCGGATCCAGCCCTTTCGACATCTTGGGCGTCCGACCTTCGATGGGACGGTCCGCCAATCCGGTCTCGGTGTGCGGCGGCCATGCCGGGAAGGTTCTGTTCCGCGATCACGCCTGGGATGTTTACGATGACCCCTCCCTGGGTGAGCGCGCCGAGGGCAGCTTTGGCGAGGAGGATCGGGAGGAAGGTGTTGGTCATGAGAGCTCCTCCATCGTGTCGACGGAGCGGTCCTCAAACGGGCCGAAGGCGCTCCGGTCCGCGACACGGTCGGCGACGCAACGCAGATGCGAGTGCTCGGGTTGTGCGTCAGCATCGACCACGCCAACTTCATGGCCGGCCGAGAGCGCCGCGATCTTTCTGCAACAGCTCGGTCGCGGGTTGCGCCGGACCGTCGGCAAGGACGTGCTCGACTGTGTCGGTCAGCAGCGCAAGGAGTTCCGCTTCGATCTTCGCTACCGGCGGATGCTCGGCCGGAGCCGGCGGCACCTCGTTGACGACATCGATCAAGGCTTTCCCTAGTTCCCGCCGGGTGCCAACTCGAGCTGGACCCTGTCGCCAGGGACATCGTGCTCCGCAACGCTCGCGAGGCCCTGCCGACGACGGGAGACAGCGGACTCGGGAGCTTCGGGAGCTGGAGACGTGCCGATCGCCGACCAGCGCCCCGGGACTCTTACAGGTTCGGGGCGCTTCACGTGCGCGCTGGAATCGTTTGAGTGGCCACGACGCCCTCGCCAGGCCCCGACTGCAGCCGTCGTTGAGCGCTGTTGTGGGCGACCACGATGGCATCACCCGCCCGGCCTGCAGCCCACGGAACCGCCACCGATCCGCCGGTGGCGAGGAGTGATGCGTACACCGCTGTGGTCCAGCCGACGGGGCCAAGCGGGCGGCAACCGAAGAACTGGCTGATGCCTGGCGTCTGGATGGCGGTCACGAGGGCACCCACGCTGATGACCGTAGCTCCCAGCACCAATGGGCTCGTCCCGCCGGCGACGACCGTCTGTCCAAGTTGGGTGCCGACGAGGGCGGCGAGGCCGACCGTTCGGGCGCGGGTCGGCGTCCCGGTGAGGCTGGCGACGGCCCATGCGCCGGTGGCACCGGCAGCGGTGGCGCCGGCACGAACTGCGATGTCGCGGGTGAGCGCGCCACCGAGGGAGGCATCCGGCCCAGCGTGCAGGAGCGTTTCGGGCGAGCGGTCGCGGGGCTCTCGGAGGGCGATGGCGAGCGCCGGGGCCATGTCGGTGAGCAGGTTGACCAGCAGCAACTGTCGTGCGTTAAGCGGTGCGACACCGCCGACGGCGGTACCGGCGAGGGTGAAGCCGATCTCTCCGAGGTTGCCGCCGACGAGGATCGCGACCGCACCACGGACCGATTCCCACATGGCTCGGCCCTCGACGACGGCGTCGACGATCGTCTCGATGCGGTCGTCGACGACGATCACATCGGCGTTGGCCCGGGCAGCGTCGGTCCCCCGCCCGCCGAGGGCGATGCCGGCGTCGGCGAGCCGGATTGCAGCGGCGTCGTTTGCCCCGTCGCCGGTCATCGCAACCGATCGTCCCGCCCGCTGGGATGCGGCGACGATGCGAACCTTTTGCAGCGGGGTGGCTCTGGCGAAGACGGTGACGTCGTCGATGATCGCGTCGAGTTCGCCGTCGTCGAGGGAATCGAGCTCGACCCCGGTGACGACGCGGCCGCCGTTGAGGATGCCCAGTTCGACGGCGATCGCTTGGGCGGTGGTCGGGTGGTCGCCGGTGATCATCCCAACACGGATACCGGCCTCGGTGAGGGTTCCGGCGGCGACCGCTGCGCTGGGGCGAACAACGTCCGACAGGCCCACAAAACCCTGCAGCGTGAGCGACGGCAGATCGGCGGGATCGGTGAGCCGGGTGCGAGACGGTGTGTCGGCGGTCGCAACTGCAAGCACCCGAAGCCCGCGGCGCCCCATCGACTCGATTCGATCCTCCAGCACCCGGTGTGCCTCGGCGTCCATCGGGGACTCTCTGCCGTCACGGCGCCACGCACCGCACATGGGCAGCACCACCTCCGGGGCCCCCTTCACCGCAACCATGTGGCGGCGACCCTGGCGCCCGACGGTGGCGTGGAGGCCGCGAGCCGACTCGAACGGCAGGTCCTCAATACGTTCCCAGCCCGTATCCGCATCGTCGAGCCCAGCCGTTCGGGCCGCTGCGACAACGGCACGATCGGTGGCGTGGGGCAGCTGAGCATCCCCGTTGGTCGGTGGGGTGGCCCGGCGGGCAGCGGCGAGCACGGCCAGAAGCGAGTCGCCGGCCGCTCCGACGGGTTCCTCGTCGAACCCGTCGGACAAGTGGGCGACCGAGATCGTCCCTTCGGTCAAGGTGCCGGTCTTGTCGAACCAGATCTGGTCCACTCGGCCCAACGCCTCGATGGCGCGGGGGTTGCGCACGAGTGCGTTGCGATCGGCGAGACGCCGTGCGGATGCCACCTGCGCCAGGGTGGCCAGGGCCGGGAGGCCTTCGGGCACTGCGGCGACCATCAAGCTGACGCCGGTACCGATCGACTGACGAATTGGGCGCCTGTACAGGAACCCGAGTCCGGTCACCGTGGCACCCGCAGCGAGGGTCGCCGGTACGGTGAGTCGGGTCAAGCGTCCGAGCCGCTGCTCGACGCCTGACGGTGGGGCCTCGCCCGCAGCGGCAGCACTCCGACCGGCCTCGGTGTGCGATCCCACCCCGACGACCACCGCGGTGGCATCGCCCACCGCAACGACGGTGCCGTCGTAGAGCATGGAGGTGCGCTCTGCCACCGCCGCACCGGGTGTCGGGTCGCAGGACTTCTGCACCGGCAGCGATTCCCCGGTCAGCGCCGACTCGTCCATCTCGAGCGCTGTGGCGTCGAGCAGCCGACAGTCGCCGGGCACGGCGTCGCCGGCCTCCAGCAGGATGACGTCGCCGACGACGACGCTGTCGGCCGGCACGTCCACCACCTCCCCGCGCACCAGCACGCGGGCGCCCGACTGTCCGTTACGTTCCAAGCGCAGCAGCGCGAGTTCGGTCTGCACCCGTTGGGCCGCGCCGACTGCTGTGTTGACGCCAACCACGCCGAGGACAAGCCCGGCGTCCACCATGGAACCGACGGCGGCCGACAGCGCCGCACCCACGCCCAGCAACGGGGTCAACGGGTTTGCCAGCTCGTCGAGTGCCGCCTTGGCCATCCCGACTGGGGCGCGCTCCACACGAGCGGTCTCGGCGCGCTGGCGCGCTGCGCGATCCTCATCGTCGAGGCCGTCGATGCTCGACTCGACCAGACGAAGTACCCCGGCGCCGTCGAGCTCGTGCCACGGCTGTGTCGACGGCACCGGTGGCGGTGCAACGGCCCCGATGCCCGCACCGGCAACCGCTCCGTTGGCCATGCTCAGCAGCGCGCTGGAGTTCACGGCGAGCATGGTCCGCTGCGCAGCGGTGCGCCCCGACCCGAGGAGTGCCCACGAACCACCCGTGCTGGCGCCGGCCAGCGCGATCAGCGCGCTGCGCCGGCTGACGCTACGCGCACGTCGAACTGCAGCGAGCAGCATCCAGCCTTGGCCGAGGCCCTCCTTGATGAGCAGGTGTGCGCCGAAAGGTGCCTTGCTCCCCGGAGTCTCAACGCCGATGCCGACGTCGGCGGCTCGGAGCCCTGCGTGCGCCCGTCCGCTGACGAACATCACCACGTGGCCGTCCGTCTGAGCGGCTCGGATCTCCCCCGCCACCTTGGTCGCAGGGCTCCGGACCAGATCACCGAGTCGGGCGGCGAGCGCGTCGTTTCCACCGGCGAGCGACACGTCCAAGCCCGAGGCCCGCGCTTCGGTCACCAGCTCGCACGCCAAGGCGACGGGCTCCTCTGCGACCGCCACCAAGGCAACCAGATGGTCACTCCGCCACAGCCCCAACGCCCGGCGACCCCCGCGAGCGAGACGACGGGCGCGGGTCACCGAACCCCTCGGGGCACGCGGGTCGGACTCCCAGGGTGCCAGCACCCACGAACCCCGTCGGCGCCTCGCGTCCGGTTGCGTCGGATCCAACAGCGAGCGCACGCGGGCAGCGCAGCTGGTGGCATCCATGTCCTCATCGACCTGGTCGATCCGATCGATCGACCAGCGCTCAGTGCCGAGCAGCCGGGCGTCGAGGACCATGGCATCGACCCGGTCCAAGCGTCGCAGCACGGCGGGGTCCATCACCACGACGTCGCTCTTGGACAGGGCCACGCCGAGCTGGGCGGCGAACGCCTCGCGGCCGAGGGTGGCGGCCTTGGGCACCCCGGTCAGGATGAGGTCAGCAGCGCGCCGGGGATCCCGCGTGAGGCCGAGGGTGAGCCCGACAGCGCCGAGGGAGGCAACGGATGCGGCGTCTGCGTACTGTTCGATCGGGCCCTTGGGCAGCGGCGTCTCACGGGGTGGCAACACCGTTGCGCGGTGCCGAACGCTGTATGGGCCCTGCACGAGCTCACGCTCGCGGCGCTCCCAGGTGGCCTGTCGGGATCGCTGCTCCGAGATGAGCGACGCGCGGTAGGCCATGTCCACGCCAAGGCCGATCGGCCCCTGCCCCAGGGCCTGAGCGAGGGCGGCGGTCGCGGCCACCGTCATGTCGGCCGCCGGGCGCCCCAGCCGGTCCTCGATGATCCGACGAATCCGCGGCTGGCTGTCGATCAGCGACACCACGCCGGGGATCTCCGCCGGGATGGGCATGAACCTGAGGGCCTGGCTGATCGAGGCGATGCCGAGCCCGGCGGCGTCGGCCACCAGGGCGACCATGTTTCGCTTGATCGGCTCTTGGTCGGACGGGTGGTCTGGCCTGTCGTGGGGGAACCGCTCCTCCGCCGCGCCGTGGGCGTCCTCGACGTCCTCCACCACCGAGATGAGATCGTCCACCTCGATCGACTCGGGATCGAACAGCACCACAGCCCGGCCGACGACCGCATCGATCTCAGCCCAGTTCACCCCCTCCAACCGTTCCAGGTCCGCCTTGAGCCTGTCCGCCATGTCTGAACGGTCGGGACTATCGATGCCCCGAACCTCGATGTGAGCATGGTCCGCCGTCACCGAAGTCCGACGGTGCACCCGGCCCTCGGCATTGCCCAGCCATTCCTGTAACCGCCTGGCGGGGGCGAACGGATCGAGCCCACCGGGAAGTCGGATCACGACAGTTCGCGTCCCGTCATGGTCCAACGTGTTAATCGCACAGATCCGAGCCGCCTCCCGCCCTCAAGAGTTGAGGACGGATCCATGTTGGAGCAGGGCGCCGGGTTCCGCCTCAACCAGATCGGGTGAACCGACCAGGGAACGCCCTCATCAGGAGTACGGGCATCCCTGCCGCGCCCGGCGCCTGGCGGCGGCGCTTCACCGCAGTACGTTGTCGCTCCGGCGCAGTATCGAGCTGATTGACATGAGCCGTTCAAGACTCACGGGACAGGAGGGGGATCACATGGCCACAGCAGACGGAACGTTCCTCTGCATCGGCACGTACGGGAGCGAAACGGCCGCCCGAGCCGACTACGCCGTGGGCAAGGACCTCCACACGGACGGCATCGTCGGCACCTCTGACGCCGCCGTCGTCACCAAGGACGAGATGGCCACTCGCCACGGCGGATGGGGCGGCGCCGCAGCGGGAGCCGTCATCGGCATCCTCTTCCCGCCGGCCATCATCGGCGGTCAAGGAGGCCACCTCCGAAATCAGCTGAGGTTCTGTCGCTAGGTGTCTGTGGGCGTGTCTGTCGAACTCGAGTGGTGCTGGCGACCGAGTTGGACCGCTCCGACGAACGCCTTGACGCCGAGACCGAGGACGAGCAGGTCGAGGATCATCTGGACCGAGACGAGCAATCGCGCCGACTGGCTCGTCGCCGTGATGTCACCGAAGCCCGTGGAGCTGAACGCGGTAATCGTGAAATAGAGGGCATCGATCCGGGTCAGCCCGGCGCTGAAGTTGGCTGGGTTGGACTGCGCCATCAGGAAGTAGCTCGTCGCGAACAGCAACAGGAACAGCGGCACGGTGACGCCGAGCGCCTCGACTGCACGGATCGGCGGATGGGAGGAGCGGATGGTCGCCTTCATCTGCCACACGGCCACGCCGAGCAGCACGACGAGCGCGAGCGCAAGCGAGGCCCCGATTGGGATGGCGTCGGAGCGGTCGAGCGGCACGACGAAGTACAGCGCGAGCAACACGACGGTGGATGAGCACGCACGCAGAAGACCCAGGATGATGAGCCTGCGTCGCGTCCGGCGAGACAGTGTTGATGGCGTCGGGTCGCTCACGGTGAGGTCGCTTTCTGGCTAGAGGTAGTCGTGGTGGCGGAGCCAGCGCAGCGATAGCCAGCCCCAGAGCGGTGGTAGGTAGAACGTGACCAGTCGGAATACCAGCGCAGTTGCGGCGCTGGTGGTCGAGCCGATGCCTGCGGCGACCATGCCGGCGGTTAACGCAGCCTCCATCACGCCGACCCCGCCCGGCACGGGCATCATTCCGCCGAACAGCGCGGAGGCCACGTAGACGGTGAGCAGCGTGGCCAGGTTCAGGCTGCCCCCGAACGCCCGCAGGCACAGGCCCAGGGCGACGGCGAAGAGGAGCTGGGTGGCAAGGTTGCCGCCGAAGAGCTGGAGGAGCTTCTTCGGGGACCGGAGCGAGCGGACGGTGTCGGCTACCTGTCCGAGTATCGGGCGCACGCGCTCGACGACCCGGGCGCGGATCTTCGGCAGCGCCATCGCTGCGATCGCCGCCACGAGGACCACGGCCGCCAGAACCCCAAGTGCGATCCCCAGGTTGGAGCCGCCGCCCGAGCCGTCGCTCCCGGAACGCTTGAACTGCAGCTCGACGTCCCCCACGCCCACCGCGAGGGTCAACACGAGCACCGAAACCTGCACCAGAAACCCGCTGAAACCGTCGATCGCAGAGATCGACACCGCAGTGGTTGCCTGCAGCCCCTGACGCTGGAAGAACCGGATGTCGAGTGCAATCCGTCCGGCGGTGGAGGGGACGGCGAGCGCCACGAACCCGATCCCCGACTGGAGCAGGGCGAGCGGTCCAAGCGGCACGGCCTGCGGGCAGGCGCCCCGCGTGGCCACGGCCTGGGCAAGGAAGGGCAGTTGCGCGGCGATCAACGCAGCGACGAGCCAACCGATCGAAGCGCCGCTGATCTCGTCGACCAGTTGCGACACGTCCACGTTGCCAAACGCGGAGATCAGTGCGTACGCCACGAACACGATCAGGGCCATCGTCACCAGCGACTGCGGCCTCACGCGGCGAAGCTCGGCGACCTTGGGGACGTCCACTTCCACCGCCGCAGCAATCGCAGAGCGCAGCGCAGCGAGATCGAATGCCTCGGACTTGACCCGATGACGCAGCGCCGTCCCGAGCGCCGCCTGCTGAAGGTACGGCAACATGGCCGCAACGCCGTCGGGGCCAAGCTCGTCGCCGGCGACGCTGACCGCACGGTCGTTTCCGACGAGCAGCGCGGTCGACACCAGCGCCTGCGCCAGGTCCTTCTGTTGCTGGTCGTCGCTGTCGGCGAGGGCCACGCGGCTCATCTCCCGCAGCGAGACCCGACCGGCGACGACCCCGAAGACCTCGGGCGAGAGCTCCCCATGGGTCAGGCCGAGCCGGTGCATGCCACGGACGACACCCCAGATGCCGGCGAGGGCGGCGGCATCTGGCAGCTCGTCGGTGGACCGATCGACGAGTGCGCTGCTGACGTCGCGCACGACGATGACCGAGTCCTGACGAGCGTCGCTCCCGGCGACGACCACTTCGGGCACGAGCAGACCTCGGGCCGAGGCGAACAACGTCACGAATGCCTCGTGCTCGACCTGCTGCAGGCGGCCCGCCGGGGTTCCAGTGCTCCCCCGGTACCACAGGCCTCGCCAGGCCCGGGCCAACAGCTGGGCGTCGCGTGCGTCGCGCCCGTACACCTTCACCCGCAGGGCATCGCCGTGCTCGTCGAGGGCGTCCAAAGCGACGACTCCCCCGACTGTCGAGGCGCAAGTTCGATGTTGCTCGCCGTCACCCCCAGGTCGGCGAGCGCGCTGGTGACCTCGACCGTGGTCGGTCGGCCCGTTGTCGTGCCGAGCGCGACGTGGACCAACGCCGCAGCGGCGGTGCCGAGAAGCAGGCTGATCAAGGTGCCGATGGGCGTCGTCGCCTCGAGCATCACGACCGACACGCCGGCAGTGGCGACCGTCCACTGGCCGAAACGCCGGAACGGGCGGGCCACGTGGGGTGCCACTGCGGTGGCGAACGCCGAGCCGATGGCCAGCATCACCAGCGGAACAGTGCCGTTCGTGCCGCCCGCCACGATCTGGGCGAGGCTCGGCCAGGATCCGTTGATGCGTTGGCCGACCACAGCGCCCAACCCGAGCGCTGCGACGCAGCTCAGTCCGGCGTCGAGCGCCACATCGGACCTTCGACGGAGCAGCGTTGTCACCAGCACCGTCAGGATCCACAGCACCAAGGTGATGATGCCGAGCCACCAGAGGATGTCGAGCCACGACGGGACAGCCTCGATCAGCCCGATGACCGCGTTTTCGAATCCCGACTGGGGAACGGCCACCAGGGACAGGAGCAGGATCGACACGACCGTGCCCGCCAACGTGACGACATCGGTAGCGTTGCGCTCCCTCGGGGCGAGGCGACCCGAGCTGAAGAACGGCACGCCGCTGCGAGCACCTCTCACTGCACGCCTGCGGGTCTGATGCCCCGAGCCACCCAGTCGATGTCGAGCAGCGTGAACTCACCCGTCGTCACCTTCCACGCGTTCATGCAAGCCCTCCGGTTCTTCCGACCATCTTGGCCCAACCGCACGGCGTCGGGAATCATCCGCAGTAGAAAGGGTCGACATGACCGCACGGCGAGGAACCGCCAACTCAGATGGCACCATCGGGTACCTCGCCGCAGTTTCGATCGGCGTCGGCGGGATGGTCGGCGGCGGGATCTTCGCCGTGCTGGGGCTTGCCGTCGGCGTCGGAGGCGGTGGCACCTTCCTGGCGTTCCTGGTCGCCGGCTTGGTCGCACTGGTGACGACGTACTCCTATGCCCGGCTGTCGATTGCGATGCCATCCGATGGGGGAACGGTGACCTTCCTCGACGCGGCGTTCGGCTCGGGCAGCATCCCCGGAACGCTCAACGTGTTGTTGTGGCTGTCGTATGTGATCACGACGGCCCTGTACGCCTATGCGTTCGGCTCCTACGGCTCCACCCTGCTGCCCGACTCGGCCGAGACCCTGAGCCTGCACGTACTCATCTCCGCGGTGATCCTGGTCATCACGGCGCTCAACGTCTTCAGCGCCAAGCTGATCGCAGCGGCCGAGGATTACATCGTCGCTGCCAAGATCGCAATCCTCGTCCTCTTCGTCGCCTTTGCACTCACCCAGGCCGACCTCGGCGCGTCCGCTCCGGCGGAGTGGGAGAGCGCCGGCTCGCTGATCGCCGGCGGAATGCTGATCTTTGTCGCCTACGAAGGCTTCGAACTCATCGCCAACGCCGCCGGAGACATCAGAAACCCAAAACGCGAGATCCCCAGGGCCCTCTACACATCGGTCCTGTTCACGATCGTGCTGTACATGTTGGTTGCGGTCGTCACCGTCGGGCTGCTCAGCCCAAGCGAGATCGTGAGCGCCGCCGACTTCGCGCTGGCGGAAGCGGCGCAACAAGTCTGGGGCGGCATCGGGTTCAACCTGATCGTCGTTGCCGCACTGCTATCGACCGCATCTGCGATCAACGCCACCCTGTATGGAACCTCCCGACTCAGCGTCGACATCGCCCTCGACGGCGAGCTTCCCACCCGGCTCGAACGCAAGATCGCAGGTAAGCCGCTTGTGGGCCTGTTCCTGACCGCTGCCGCCTCGCTCGCGATCGCCAACTTCGTTCCCCTCGCAGCGATCTCCTCGCTGGCCTCGGCCGGGTTCCTGATCATCTTCGCCGCTGTGAACGTGGCCAACGTCCGTCTTGCCGACCGAACCGAAAGCCACAGGTACATCTCGGTGTGCGGCGCCATCATGTGCCTGGGCGCGCTCGTCGCCCTGATCGCGCACATCGCCGCCGACCGGCCCGCCGATCTGATCCTGCTGGGCGGCCTCATCGCCCTGACCTATCTTGGCGAAGCCACCTATCAGCATCGACGTCGACGCCGCCCGCTCGCTCACGAGTCCGGAGATGGTTCTCCCGGATAGCGGCCTCGATCTGAGGTCGGCGGCGCGGCTCGTCCTCAGTCCGACCGTGGAGAAGGCCGCTGCGTCCGGCGCCATTCGGGGCCGCGGCCGTCGCCGAGGTTGGCGACCTCGTCGCTCCTCCTGAGCACGGTGAGCACCAGCCGGATGGTGCTGTCGCTCACGCCAGGAACGGCGCTCGAGTGGGCTGGAACAGCTGGAATCAGGTGCGCTGCAATGACCTGACCGAGGACGTCGTGAAGAACGCGGCCGACGCAATGGCCGAGCGGGGCATGCACGACGCCGGATATCCCACTCGCTTTCCGTCCGGCATCAAGGCCCTGGCGGACTACGTGCACGACCTTGGGCTGGACTTTGGGTTGTATCTCGCGCCCGGCGGCGAGACCTGCGCGATGTTCTGGGACGACTATCCCGGCGTCGAGCTGGGCAGCTACGGCCACGAACGCAGCGACGTCGCACAGCTCGACGAATGGGGCGTCGACTACCTGAAGTACGACTGGTGTCGGGCCGACGAGACCGATGGCCTGGACCGGCCCACCGCGTTCCAGATGATGCGCGACGAACTCGATGCGCTCGACCGCCCGATGCTCTACAGCATCTCCGAGGATGGCGAGACCGAACCGTGGAAGTGGGCTCCAGGCATCGCCCACATGTGGTGTACCACCGGAGACATCGAACCGGCATGGTGGTCCATAGCCATGGTCGTTGACCAACAGGTCGATCTGCATCCATACGCCCGGCCGGGCGACTGGAACGACCCGGACATGCTCCAGCTGGGCATCGGGCCCCTCACCCTCGACGAGAACCGAGCCCACTTCACCATGTGGGCGATGCTGGCCGCTCCGCTGATGCTGGGCACCATCGTCACCAACGACGAGGTGATCGCCATCGACCAGGACCCCCTTGGCAGGCAAGCCCGGCTTGTGCGAAATGAGGACGACATGGAGGTGTGGGCCCGACCGCTCGAAGACGGCGCAGTCGCGGTCGCTTTCCTGAATCGGGGCGAGTCCGAGGCCGACCCCACCGCTACCTCTCGGCCTCCGTAGCGTCCCGGCGGTAGGCGCGACCTTCGAGTTCCCCAAATCCAGCAGCTCCTCGTTGTATGTCAAGGCCTCAAGGCACTCGACAACTTCGATGCCGTGCCGAGCGCCGCAGAAGCCTTGACATGCGGTCTATTATCACAAAACAGTAGGTGCATGCCAATTGGCAGGAGGGGTTGAGTCCAATGGGCGGAAACCGCAAGACACGTGTGGCTGCGGTGGGTTTGGCGGTGTCGCTCGCGGTGGTGCCCGCCGCGTGCGGTTCATCGGACGATGGCGTGACGGCCACCGCCACCACCGCCAAACCGGCGGCTACCACCTCGACGACAGCCGCGAGCACCAAGCCTCAGACGATCAAGGTCACCGGATCCGACTACAAGTTCACGGGCCTACCCGAAACGGCGCCCGCAGGCTCAAAGATTTCCCTCACCACTGACAAGAGCGGCGAGCCACACGAACTCGTTGCCGTCCACGTGCCAGAGAGCGAAACCCGCTCTGCCGAGGAGATCGGTGCGCTCTCGGACGCGGACATGGAGACCGTCCTTGCGGGAGAGCCGGCCCTGGTGACCATCGCGATGCCGGGCACCACCGACACCCCAGGTCCCGTCGTGGGCGACGGCACGCTCTCCGAGCCAGGCCGCTACATCATCTTGTGCACGTTCCCGAAGGGCACCACCCCCGAGGACGTGGCAAAGGCCCAGGGTCCCCTCCAGGGAGAGAATCCGCACTACCACCTTGGAATGGTGGACGACATCACCATCCAGTAGCCATTTGGCTGCGGCTACCCGCCGGCACTACGAACGGCCGGCATCCATCGGGGGCCGGCGGTGGCGTCGATGCGGGCGACGAGCGTGTCGAGGTCGATCATGACCGAGTGGAGCAGTCCGACCTCGACGTCATCGAGGTGCTTGGCGGCGCACAGCACCCAGTGGTTGTCGCCCCGGAGTTCTCGGAGGCAGTTGGCCGCCGGCCACGCCGACAGGACGAACTGGTCCTGGCCCGGTCGGTCTTCGCCCCGGTGGGCGGCGAGCACGAGCCAGTCGTTGTCGTTCATGTAAGAACCCCCCTCTCCACCATGGTTCCCGAACCGCTTGTCGACCCGGTCATCCAACCGCGGGTTGCTCATCCAGTTCCCGTAGCAGACCCAGCCAGGCGATGGACACCCATCCGCTTCCGACTCCAGCGGCAATCAGCACCGCTGCACGGGCCGCTCCGTAACGCTTGGCGAGGAGGCGGCCGCCCACCATCCAGGTGACCGGAACCAGCACGGTCGCGCCGACGCCCTTCGCCGTCGCCTGCCAGCCTTCGTCACCCACGAGTCGGGCACCGAGCATGATCGGCGCGATCGCCGTGGCGTTGACCACCACTCCGACGGCTGCAGCCGGGGCGAGCACTGCAAGTTGCGCCATCCGGTGGTTGCGATCAACCGTCCCGGCATCTGTCGCCTCGATCCCGGCGATCCCCAGTTGGTAGGCAGCAGCGAGCCGCTCGCGAAGAAGTTGGGTCACCTCGTGGGCGGTGTCGACCGGGTTGGCGCCGGCCTGAGCCACCCAGCCGTCCATGGCGATCGGCTCACCGAACCGGACCACGACGTCCGACCCCAGTCGCCCTCGGTCCTCGTAGGCGATGGCGACCGGGACGATGGCCACCCCAGGGATACCAACGTTGGCTGCGGCGCTCAGCGCGATTCGCGCTGCGCCGGTGCGGAATGGCAACAGCGCCGATCCGGAGTTGAGCTTGCCCTCGGGGAAGATCGCGATGTGGTCTCCAGCCGCAAGTGCGTCGTGACAGTCGGCGAACGTGTGGCCGTTCCCGTCGCCGGTTTGCCTGTCGCCTCGGCGGTCGACGGGAAGGACACGACCCAGCCTGAACAGCAGCCGCACTGGTGCGTGGCGCCACCAGGTTGAGGCCGCCAGGAAGCGCGGAAACTGGGGCAACACGTCGATCATCACGGCAATGTCGCCGAGCGCGTTCGAATGGTTGATCGCGATCACGGCCGGTCGATCCCGCAGCGTTTCCGGGTCCCCGGCCACGCGAACGTTGCGATAGAACCCGCCGATCGCCAGGCGCGCCCAGAGCGCCAAGGCACGCTGCCCGAGTGCGACGCGACGCGGCTCCGGTCGCTGCGTCTGCTTCAACGGCGGGTTGTGTGGTCGGGCAAGGTGGATCCCTGTGAGCGGAAACGGCGTGATCAACAGGATCGCGCACCGGTCGAGGTTTCACATCGTCACCCAGCCTGCTACCGCGGTTTCGTCGCTGCGGGGGCCCACCGTTCACGAGCGGGAAGAGTTGGGCTGGTCACCAACCCGCTGCCGCCGCTGCGTCGGCGTTACGCCACCACCTGCGACGTTCCCCACGGGCCGTTCGGTCGACGGAACCTCGATATCTGGCGGCGGTCCGACCTGCCATGGGCGGGCCGCGCGCCCGTGCTCATCCAGGTGCACGGCGGAACGTGGATGTCGGGAAGCAAGGAGCAACAGGGTGCTCCCCTGATGGGGCACATGGCCGAGCGGGGGTGGGTGTGTGTGTTGCGTTGAACTACCGGCTCGCCCCCGGGACACCTGGCCGGCCCAGATCGTCGACGTGAAGCGGGCCATCGCCTGGGTGAAGGAGCACATTGGCAAGCACGGCGGCGATCCAGACTTCGTGGTCGTCACCGGTGGTTCGGCTGGCGGCCACCTCGGTGCGCACCCTACACACCCTGCGGGCGATCGACCGCTTTCTTGCGGTGGTGCGCTCCCGCGCCGAGAGTGTGGCCACGCCCAGAGGGTCGTTCCTGGCGGTCTAGTACGCCGAGGGGCAGCGGGTCCCCCGGCGCGTGGGATCAGGCCAGAAGCGCGGCCAACGGTGCGTCGGCCAGTTCGGCAACGGACGTTCCGGCCCGACCCCTACGCGCGCCTGTTCGGCGAGCGCAAACAGCACGAGGCCCAGCACGTTGTCTGCCCGATGCCGTGCGTGGACCAGTTCGAGATGGGCAACCAACGGCGCCGGCGTTCACCACAACATCGAGTTTTCCGGCGTGCTCGATCGCCGCCTGGATCGCAGCGTCGCACGCATGGGGATAACCCCGACCACCGGTTGCCCCGGCCACGAGCACCGAACGACCCGCCATGGGGTCCTCAAGCTTCTCTGAACTCCCGGGCATTGGTCCTCCCTTGGCGACGGACGTTATCGGGGTGTGAGTACCTTGCTGCATGGCCTTGATCGACTTCACCGTCACCCACCGGTTCGCTACACCCCCCCGAGCGGTCTGGGATGAGATGATCGATTGGCCGAACCACGCCAACTGGATTCCCGCCACACGCATGGAGGTCGACTCCGAGGACTACCAGGTCGAGGGCGCCACTTTCACCGGGTACACGGGCTACTGGAAGCTCACCCTGGTCGACCGGATGAAGATCTCGGCCATCGACTGGGACGAAGCGACTTCACGGGGTTCCTGCGAGGTGGAGAAGCTTGGACCGGTCCTCCAGGGTCGAGCCGGCTTTGTCGTAGCGCCCGACGGGGACGGCTCCAGCGTCGAGTGGTTCGAGCGGGTCACCGTCCCCTACCTACCCAAGCTTCTGGCCCCGATCGTCAACAAGGCGAGCGCCCTCGGCTTTGCGTCCGGTATGCGTCGTCTGGCAAAGATCGTTGAGAAGCGTTGAGCCTCAGCCTCCGCAGCGTGCGGGACCCCGTTGTGGCGGCGCTGACGGGGCTGTTCGCACACGGCCCCACTCCCCTGAAAAACACGCTCGACCACCCCGGGGATCCCGGCATTTTGGGTCCGGATTCAGTGTCGTGGCGGGTGCTCGGCGCCGACCCCCTTCCCACACCGCCGCGGAACTCGCCGCCCGGATCGCCAACCATCCCGATCGTGTCGCAACCGACGCGCGACGGTTGCGCTGGGGTGGTCGCTTGGCGCGTCGCCCTCCTGGCACCTCGCCTGGTGCGCTGCGGCGCCCGGTGCCGGCCGGGCTGTTTCGCCAACCGCTCCCCTCGCCTGCTCAGATCGCGCCATGACGCAGCTCGACACCGTCTGGGTACTCGGCGACCAGCTCAATCGTCGCGTCGGTGCGCTGGCCGACCGCAAGCCGGGCGACTGTCGCGTGCTGCTGGTGACGAGCGAAGCCAAGATCAGCTCGAAGCGTTGGCATCGCCAGCGGCTGCACCTGGTGCTGTCGGCCATGGCCCACTTCGCAGCAGAGCTGCGGGCCGAGGGCTTCGAGGTGGACCACCGTCGGGCCCCAACCCTCGCAGCCGGGCTGCACGCCCACCGCGCCGAGCACGATGTGAGCACGGTCATCGCCATGGAGCCGATGAGCTGGGACGGCCGAGCCATGCTGAGCGGTGCCGATGTCGAACTCGTCCCCAATGGCCAGTTCCTCTGCCACTACGACGACTTTGCCGCCTGGGTTGGTGACAGAAGCAACTTCAAGATGGAGGACTTCTACCGATGGCAGCGCTACCGCCTCGACGTGCTGATCGAACCGGACGGCGAGCCGGTCGGCGGTCGCTGGAACTTCGATCACGACAACCGCGAACCGCCGCCCAGGGACGGCCGGACATGGCCGCAACTCACCCGCTTCGAACTCGACGACATCGACCGGACCGTCATCGCCGACCTGAACGACGATCTCTGGGGTTCGCCACCCGACGGGACGTGGCCGGTCAACCGCCACCAGGCCCTCATCCGGCTCGATGAGTTCGTCGCCACCGGACTGGAACGGTTCGGTGCCCACGAGGACGCCATGCTCGCCGGCGAGTGGAAGATGGCCCATTCTGCGCTCTCGTCATCGATGAACCTCGGAATACTCCACCCGGCGGAGATCGTTGACGCTGTCGTCGCCGCCCATCGGGCGGGCACGGCGCCGCTCAACTCTGTCGAGGGGTTCCTCCGTCAGGTCATCGGCTGGCGGGAGTATGTGTGGGGGTTGTTCTGGCTGTGGATGCCGGCGTTTCGAGACAACAACGGCCTCGATGCCGACCGGACCGTCCCGCCTGCGTTCACCGGTGCGTCGTCGACCGGAATGGCCTGCGTCGCCAGCGCGGTCGGCCACGTCGAACGTCACGGCTACGCGCACCACATCGAGCGGCTGATGGTGCTGGGCAACCTGGCGCTGACCGCCGGTGTCGAACCTCAGGCCATGACCAACTGGATGTGGGCAAGCTTCGTCGACGGCGCCGAGTGGGTGATGATTCCCAACGTCGTCGGCATGGCGCTCCACGCCGACGGAGGACGGATGGCGACCAAGCCGTACGCCTCCGGCGGGGCGTACATCAACAAGATGAGCGACTCCTGCAAGGGCTGCCGGTACGACCCGAAGAAGCGGGTCGGCGACGATGCGTGCCCGTTCACCACCTTGTACTGGGACTTTCTCGCCCGTCATGAAGAGGTCTTCGCCGGCAACCACCGCATGGCCCGGCAAGTCGCCGGCATGCGACGTCTCAACAACCTTCCGGCGGTCCGCGAGCGTGCGGTCGAGGTGCTGGCGGCGCTTGACGCGGGCGACCTGTAGGTCTCTTTGGTGGGGATTGCAAAGCTGAAGTCGTACGCTGACTCCCGGCACATCCGGGAGCGGCTGTGCCCTGCAGACCCACTGGAACCTCAACAGAAGGAAACCTATGAAGATCATCGGTAAGATCGGTCAGGCCGGATCGGCAATCTGGATTCTCAACGTCTGGTTCAACCGGTTCAACAAGGACACCGGCTACCGGGGCGGTAACGCAACCAACATGCGCGAGGAGTTCGAGGAGTACGGGCTTGCGGAGCCGGTCATGTACGCCGTCGGGGCCACCAAGGTCAGCCTCGCAACCATGATGCTGGTCGGGCTCGTCAAGCCGAAGTTCGCACGGCCGGCCTCCGTTGGGCTGGCCACGCTGATGCTTGGCGCCATCGGCATGCACCTCAAGGTCAAGGATCCACTGAAGCGCTCGATCCCCGCCATCTCGGTGCTCACCGGCGCCGTCCTGGCTGCGGCCCTCAACGGGGACGACAGCGAGGCCTAAGAGCCGGGGCCCCGGCACCTCGGGTCACGGTCGCTGTTAGGTCAGGTGGAGGTACAGAAGTACCCCGTTGAGTGCAGCGAAGAATGCCGCCTGCGCCATCTCCCGAGGCGCGTCGTGAATGCGCAGGCGGACGGCCACGCCGATCAGCATCATCAACATCAGTCCGCCGGTTGCCAGGGCTCCGATTGTGTCGTTGACCAGGCCGACCAACGCACCCAAGGCTCCCATCACCTGTAGCGAGCCAACAAGCACTCGGTATTGCGGCACGCCGTAGCGCTCGAACTCCCGGCGGACGCGGTCTGCCACCAGGGCTTCGTACCCGTAATAGAAGAATGCTCCTGCCGAACAGAGCGTCAGAATCAGCAGAAGCATCAGGTCGGCAGGCTACGGATGTTCTGGTCGGTTGAGGTGCCACCTCGCTCGCTGCAGCTCTGAAGAGGCTCCTGAGCGAGTGGGCGGGTCAAGATAAGGTGCCGCAATGGGAAGCAGCACCAGCAAGCCGCGTAACGGTCACAAAAAGCCCAAACACCTGCCCAAGGTCGGGTCACCGGCCAACGAGCGTTGGGAGCACGAGACGCGCAAGCGGCAGGATTTCGGTTCGGGTGTCACGGCTGTGATCATCGGCGTGATTCTGGTAGCGGCGCTGATCGGCGTTCTCGTCATCACCCTCTGAGCGCCGGGAGTCAGCCTCAGCGTCAAGTCGGTAGTAAGACCCATACCGTTGGGCACACCTGGCGGTCATCCGTGACCGGGTCACACTCCCGCTTGTAGCTCCCCGGCACCGCCCTCGCCATCAAAGCGGACGACCCGGTTGGCGACCTTGTCGATGAAGAAGCGGTCGTGGCTCACGACCAGCACGGCGCCGGGGAAGTGGGCCAACGCACGCTCCATCACCTGGGTGCTTTGCAGGTCGAGGTGATTGGTGGGCTCGTCCAGGATGATGGCGGCCGCTCCCGAGAGCAGGCATTGAGCGAGAGCCACACGTGCTGCCTGGCCGCCGGAGAGATCCCTGATTTTGGTGGCACGGTCCATCTCGGAAAATTGGAACAGGCTGAGAAACCGACCGACCGACTTCCTGGTGGCATGAAAGGCCAGGCTGTCGGGCATGGCGGAGACGGCGTGGCCCACGGTGTCGTCAAGGTCGAGCGCATCGACCATCCGGTTGAACGACACGTGGCTGGTGCCGCTGGTCCACTTGACCTCCCCACTGGTGGGCTCACCTCCGGCGAGGGCGTCCAGCAGGGTGGTCTTGCCGCAGCCGTTGGGGCCGAGGATGGCGATCCTGTCGCCGCGGTGGATATCGAAGCTGAGATTCTCAAACAGGCTGTGCCCGTCGAATGCCATTCCCAGGCCGGTCACCTCGCACAGCCTGTCCTTCACGTGGAGGCCGGAGTAGATGTCTGTCACGATCTGGTCGACGGGTCGGGGCGATCCGCTTTTCTTGATCTTCGCCAGGCGGCGCCGCAGCGCCGGGCTCGGGTTCTTTGCCAGCTCTTTGCGGTTTGAGATCGCCTCCTGCTCGTAGGCGAGCAGTTCGGCTTCGTGCGCAAACTCCCGCTCGAGGCTCTTGATCCGTCGTTGCTTCATCTGCACGTAGTCGTTGAAACCCCCGTCGTATTCGTACAGCCGATGGTTTTCGACCTCGACGATCCGGTTGCAGACCGCCTCCAGAAACTGGCGGTCGTGGGAGATGACGATCAGCGCCCCGTCAAACTTCTGGAACCAGCTTTCCAACCAGCGCAGCCCCGCGATGTCGAGGTAGTTCGTGGGTTCGTCCATGAGCAGGACCTGGGGTTGCTGCAGGATCACCTTGGCAAGGGCCGCCCGGTTTCTCCAGCCGCCGGAGAGCCGACCAATCGGCAACTCCCGATGTTCATCGGAGAACCCGAGCTTGGTCAGGACAGTGTCGATGTCGTTCTCGTAGGTCCAGGTACCGGCGCGTTCCTGCGCTTCCAACAATTCGGCCTGGCGGTCGACCAACCGCATCATTTCTACGTCGTCTGGACCCGCCGTGAAACCTTGGTTCACCTCGTCCATCTGCGCCTCGAGTGCGTGCACCTCTCCGAAGAGAGCGACGAGTTCGGCCTGGATTGTGGTGTCGCTGTCGAGTTCGGAGAACTGCGAGAAGTAGCCAATGGCGACGCCGTCCGAGATGTCGACCGTGCCCTCGTCCGGCGCCTCCTCGCCGAGGATCAGCTTGATCAGGGTCGTCTTGCCGGCGCCGTTTCGGCCGACGAGCCCGACCTTGTCGTCCGGGCCCAGTTTGAAGTGGATCTCGCGGAAGATCGTGGTCCGGTCGTAGGACTTGGAGATGTTCTTCAGGCGTATCCAGCTCAAGTCGGGGAAGCCTACGCCCGCTCATTCGACGCATACGCACCCGGAATCCCCTAGAAACAACCCATGGGAACCAACCTGGTACTGGACGCCGTGAGGCAGATCGGTCCGGCGCTTGCGAGCCGGTCGATCGAGATCGAAGAGGCGCGTGGCCTTCCGCTCGATGTCGTCGAGCTGATCAAGACGACGGGAGCGTTCAGGATGTATGTCCCGGAGGACATGGATGGTCCCGGCGTCACGGCGTGGCAAAGCCTGGAGGTGATCGAGGAGCTGGCCTACCACGACGGTGCCTCCGGTTGGTGTTCGATGATCGGCTCGACGACATCGCTGACGGCTTCGATGCTGCCGGACCGGTTTGCGAACCAGATTTTCGGTGACGACGGCGCCGTCGCCGGCGGGTTCGCCATGCCGTCCGGTCGTGCCACGCCCGTCGACGGAGGCCTGCGCGTCAGCGGCCGCTGGCAGTGGGGTTCGGGCACCCGTCACTGCACTTGGATCGCCGGGGGCTGCCTGCTGGTCGGCGAGGACGGGACACCCCAGGCGAGATCCGACGGCCTGATGGCCCCCTTCGTCTTCTTCCAACCCGACGACGTCGAGTTCATCGACAACTGGGACGTGTCAGGGTTGTCCGGAACCGGCTCGGGCGACTACCAGGTGACCGACGTGTTCGTTCCGGAGGGCCGCTGGGTGCAGTTGGGCGACGACGCGACGGTGCGGCACAACAGCATGTCGCGGTTCTCGTTCTTTGGGCTGCTCGCCTGCGGCGTGGCCTCCTGCGCGATGGGCATCGCCCGGCGGGCCGTCGACGAGCTCGTCGAGCTCGCCGGAACGAAGAGGCCCCAGGGAAGCTCGAAGACGCTCGGCAGACGTCCCCAGGTTCAGGCCGATGTTGCGATCGCCGAGGCCAAGCTGGCCTCGGCATGGGCGTTCGTCGAGGCGTCCATCACCGACTCCTGGGTGACGGCCGAGTCGGGCAGCGCGCCAACGGTGGAGCAGAAGCGCCGGCTTCGGTTGAGCGCCACCCATGCCACGCAGACGGCGGCCGAGGTGGCCGAGCTGATGTACAAGGCAGGCGGCGGCGCGTCGGTCTACACGTCGTGTCCGCTGCAGCGAACGTTCCGTGACGCGTTCGTCGCCACCCAGCATGCGATGGTCGCACCACGAACGTTCGAAACCCATGGTCGGATCCGGCTGGGCATCGAGACGGACACGGGACTTCTGTGAACGAGCTGACGAAGCTGACGAACGAGCTTGACCCCGTCGAACAGCGAGGTCTGCTTCGCGCCTGGCTTGCCGATCACCCCTCCCCCGCTGCCCGCCAGCTGGCCGACGCCGGGCTGATCGCTCCGGACTGGCCGCGGCCGTGGGGGCTCGGTGCCGACCCGCACCTGCAGCTGGTCATCACCGAGGAGTTGGCGGTGACCGACGTGGCGGTCCCGGACAGCACGATCGGCATGGGCTGGGCCGGCCCGACGATCCTGGCCGGAGGCACCGAGGCCCAACACCGGCGCTGGCTTCCGGGCATCCTGGACGGCACCGAGATGTGGACCCAGCTGTTCAGCGAGCCGGACGCCGGCTCCGACCTGGCATCGCTTCGCACCACAGCCGAGCGCGACGGCGACCAGTACGTCGTCAACGGACAGAAGATCTGGTCGACGTGGGCCAATCGGTCCCAGTGGGGCATCCTTCTGGCCCGCACCGACCCAACCGTGGCGAAGCACCAGGGCATCTCCTACTTCGTGGTCGACATGGCCACCCCCGGTGTCGAGGTGCGCAAGATCATCGAGATGACCGGCGGCAACCACTTCAACGAGACGTTCCTCAACGAGGTGCGGATCCCCGTCGAGAACCGCATCGGCGCCGAGGGCGACGGATGGCGCCTGGCGACGGTCACGCTGGGCAACGAGCGGGTTGCGCTGAGCGAGGGCGGCGTGCTCTGGGGCATGGGGCCGACCTTCGGGGAGTGCATGGACGAGATCCGGCGGAGGCCGGCCGCCGGAACCCCGGCGAACCGCCAGCGGGCGGCCAGGGTGTACAGCGACGGGTTCGTCACCAACCTGCTGAGCCAGAAGATCGTCGACGCGATGCTCCAGGGTGAAGATCCGTCGCCGTTCGCGTCGATCCGCAAGGCGAAGGCCGATGCCAACGCCCAGGCGATTCTCGATCTCATCTGCGACCTCGCCGGGCCCGCCGGAATGCTCGGCATCCAATCCGAGGAGGCCGAGGCGACCGATCCCTGGCATTGGGCCTACCTGTTCAGCCGAGCGCTCACCATCGGCGGCGGCACCTCTGAGATCCAGCGGAACATCATCGGCGAACGGCTTCTCGGCCTACCGCGTGAGCCACGGCCCCAACCCTGAAAGTAGGCACATCCATGCAGCTCTATGACGCGATGAGCACCCTGCGAGCGGTTCGCAGGCTGCGAACCGACCCGATCCCCGACGACGTTGTCGATCGGGTGCTTCAGGCCGCCTGTTGGGCACCGACCGGCGGCAACACGCAGCCCTGGAAGGTGATCGTCGCCACTGACCCCGATGTAAAGGCCGGGCTCCAGGCGATCTATCGCCCGGAATGGCAGCGCTACGCTGCGCAGGTTCTCGCCAGTCTCGACGGACTGCCCGACGACCACGCGGCCCCGCGGCGCCGCGTGGTGAGGGCGGGCGACCATCTTGCCAACCACCTGGACGAGGCGCCGGCGGTTCTCGTGTTCTGCGCCAACCCGGCGGCGATGGCCATCACCGACGCCAACCTCGATCGCATCAGCATGGTCGGCGGTGGGTCGGTCTACCCGGCGGTGCAAAACGCCATGCTGGCCTGTGTTGCGGAGGGGCTCGGCTGCACGCTGACCACGCTGCACTGCCTTCGCGAACCCGAGGTGAAGGCCCTCTTGGATATTCCGGATTCGTGGGCGACCGTTGCGCTGGTGCCGATCGGCTACCCGGTCGGTCGCGGCCACGGCCCCATCACCCGCAAGGGCCCTCGGGTGATGGCGGCACGCGATTCGTTCGAGGTGCCTTGGTCCGACGCCTCATCCCGAGGCGCGAAGGGGGACGCGCCCCCCGTTGTAAGCGAAAGATAGGCCGATGGTGACAGATCCTGGATGCTGAGACGCCAACAAGCATCCGACGCCCGTAGACGAGATATCGCCTCCGGCGCCGACGTGTGCCTATTCACAATGAACGTCGCTATCGGTGATACGTGACGAACTGCCGGTTGGGAACAGTTCGGGCAACCGTCCGAGAGCATGCCGGACCTCGTCCGCTACGGCGACTCGGACTACGGAGTGGGCAGTGCGCTTAGCGAAGTTTGATATTCGCCACGTAGGAGACGTGGCTCGCAACTTGCTTGGAGACGTCTCGATCTCTGATGCGAGCAAAGCTCGAGTTGAAGCCCGAGTGACCCACCGCCACGCCGCCAACTCGGGCTGCCCGATAAACGCGACCGAGCACTTGGTCGTTGCGTGACCAGTAGTTCCAGACTGTGTCGGTGACGGCGTGGTTGAGCGACTGCCAGTCGCCCGCATCGTCCACCGCTGCACCCAAGAGGTGTATCGACTGGAGTCTCGGCTCGCCTACCGAGTTGGTTCCTAGAGCTTGCGCCGCCGTGACGGCCACCCGCGCGCCCAAGCTGTGGCCGACCAGGACGAAGTTGTCGTTGGTTCGTTTGATGAGGTCAGCGAGGACTGCCCCAGTCATTCCGGCCCGAGCATGAGCGACTGACCACGGATTGCTTGCCAGACCGGCCGCATTGAATGCTCCAGACAGAGGCCCCAGTTTGCTGGCTGCCTTCGTGGAGGCGCTCAGGGCTTGCTTGAGCAGGATCTTCTTGAATCCTTCCTTAGCCACGCCGAAGCCCACCAGGGATCCGATCGCAGCAAGTTCCTTCGCTCCCCACCGAACTCGGTAGATCGGCGCTTCGGGGTAGCGCGTGCGGATGAGCCTGCCCCAACCGTCCCATTCGGTGGTCCTCTCGGTAAGGAATCCGCTGATGAACACCACCGGCGAGCCAGTTCCCTCGGCGAGTTGCTCGATGGCGAAGGAGTCGTCGGCTCCGACGTACGCGGAGGTCGCCACTCCGCCGAGAGTGCCACCCAGTGCGCTCCCAGCGGCAGTGACTACGACGGTGCCTCCAGCCATTCCGAACCCGCCGGTGGCGATGGGTCCCAGACCGAGAACCGCAAGCCCGTGGCTCGTCGCCGCCGCTCCCGACAGGCCGGAAATCGAACCGATGGCACCACCGATGGCGGGCGCGGCCAGAAATGCGGCAGGAACGATCGCTGCGGCGCTACCCACCGCACCAATAGCGACGTGGGTCAGGCGACGAAGGTTGGGCTTCTCGAAACTGAGCCAATCGGCATATCTGTCGAGCGACTCCAACGGCTGATCGAGTTTGTCGAACCCCGGGATGTCATGGCGATGCTCGGCACAGAACGATGGGGCAGCCATCCTTCGAAGCGGGCGATTGGCGAAGTTGTCGCACCGTGGTGCCACGCAGGGGGTCATTGGCGCCCCACACCCGGTGCACAAATATGCGGGGGTTGGACGCCTCATGCCCTTCACCTGACGATGCTCTGTTTTGGCAAAGCATGCTGAGCACCAGCCAGTCGGTCCGGTCAAGGCCGCACCTTCGACCATTTCACACAGGCTCAGGCAGGTCTCTTCGAATCCGGCAGCTTGTTTGCGATAGCTAGCACGAGTCTCCTCGTTGCGGAGGCGGCGCGCTAGGAACTCATAGTTGGCGAATGCGGAGAGATTCTTGACGATCGCCTGGTTGTTGCGCAGCCCAAGATCGCCGACAAGTTGATCGGGCTCCTCTGGAACCGTCTGAACAATCTCCAGCCTGGTCCCGATCGAAGAAACCAGTTCGCAATGAAATCCAGTCACGCCTCTGGGGGTGTATACGAGGGATGCCACGGAGCAGTTCTACCACCCGTCAAAAGGTGGCCACCCGACACCGGCTGGGAGGTCTGGGTGGTTGGCCACGGGCCGCGGTCTTTCACACCTCAATGACCGAATGTGTATTGAGGAGACCGACTGAACCAGCTACCGGTTGACCGATACCACGACTCGCAACTCGATCGATCTGCGGACGACGCTGCGACGCGCTGCCCGTGAGCTCGCCACCCAGTCCCGAGACCCCGGTCCGCACACCGCCTCCGCGTCTGCCCGAGCCTCGTCGGCCAAGGCGAGCATCCCCTCGATCGCCCGGCGCAGCGCCGGGGTCGCCTGCTCGGGTGTTTTGGTGCCGTCGAGGTCGCCCAGCGCTTCGACCAGCCCGGGGGCGTCGCCCCGCTCGACCGCCGACTCCCCCGCCTCCAGTGCCTGGGAGCAGCGTTCTGCAACGCTCTCGCCCGGAAGCACACCGGCGCCGTGCGCGGTGCCCAACGTGTTGAACACGTAGGCGGAGCGGTGGTCCATGTCCGAACAGAAGAACCACCGCTGACCCGAATCGTGCAGGAACATCCAGATGTCGTTGATGTCAACGTCGTCCTCCCGCTCGAGGAACGAGTTGGTGGCCAGCCCGTAGCGCAGCTGGTGGCGCTCCCGGTCGATGCTGCGCCCGTCGGCGAACACCAGCGGCTGGGTGATCTGCTGCAACGGAATCCACAGGTTGACCAGCATCAGCGAGGGTTCGTGATTGTGGACGCCGGGTGAGTCGTGACGGAAAAGCGTGGGCCCGTCGCCACCCATCAGCTGTCGTATCGGCGTGCCGAACACGTCCTGGTCGGCGTGTACCGCATCGGCGGGTCCGTGGCCGTTTTTGCCCGTCGGCAGCGACGGCACCATCGACATGCGGTTCGGCCCGGCGGTGCGCATGAACTGCCCCTCATCGGCCACGTACAGCACCGTCAGCGTCAGCCCACTGGCACACCGCAGCACCGCTCCCTCCAGCGCCGCCTGCACCGCCGCGGCGTCAGCTTCGATCAGGCTGCCTGCCGCATCGATTCGTTCCAGCACACGCTGAAGGTCGGCGAACGGCGCCAGGTCGACGGTGTCGAAGCCCGCTTCGAGCAGGTCGACGTCGACGTCGACATGAGTGCAGTCGGTCGTCGGACAGTCGTGGTGCTCCACGCTCTCGCCCCCATACGGGGCGGCTCCCCGTTCGCCTACTCGCAACAAGCCGGGGTGCTCGACGTCAGGAATCGCGAACGCATCCGGGAGGAAGCCCAGCTCGACGGGATACGTGCCGGTTTGGCGAGTCATCGGCCGATCGTACCGGCGGACAATGCGTCATGACCCGAACTTGCGCGTCACTCCCAGAGCAACCGATTGTGAGGGCCGAAGTGTAGACATCCACTTATGGGATATCTAAGGTACCGGCATGGAAACTGCAACTCGCACAGGCATTGGCGCCGCCGACTTCTACGCCGACCCTCACGCGACCAAGTATCAGGCGGAGCTCGAGGCAAATCCGAACGCATTTCGGATTCTCTTTGACCTGCTGAACTTGCCTGCTAACGAACAACGGCTCGCCGACGCAGAGATGCACAACCTGCCCGCCCTCGCCGGAGTTGTTCGGTTCATCGAGGCAGACCCGACGATCGAACGCATTCTCGTCTCTGGTCCTCCCGGCTTCCGCTTTCGTCAGTCTGTGGGCGTCGCCGTGAAGCTCAAGATGGCGAAGCTGGGTTGGCGGTCCACTGGTCGAAAGGGCGCCGTGAAGGGGGCCTCGCACTTCACGAAAGCCGAACGCTTCGCCCCCGGCCCAGCCGCAGGTGACGACTATGCGGCCGGTGCGCTCGCAGCGATCGACGCCGTCGGCCAGATCGGCGAGGACAGCGAACGACAGTCGACCGGTCGGGCGCTCATGGATGCGCTGGCTGCGACGCGCCGATCCGAGGGTCGACCGTTCTAGCGTGCTGATCATTCTCGACAGCGGACCCCTCGGCCTCGTGAGCAACCCGAGTGCCAAAGGGCCTGCCCACGATGCCCGAACGTGGGCACGGACCCGTATCGACGCCGGCGACCGCCTCATCGTGGCGGAAGTCTCTGACTATGAAGTTCGCCGAGAACTCGAACGGTCAGGGAAACACGCCGGCATCGAGCGGCTCGAAAGACTCGGCACCGGCCTCGGCTACCTGCCCTTATCAACCGCCATGATGCGGATCGCCGCCAGCCTCTGGGCCGAAGCACGAAACAGCGGACTCCCAACAGCCCGGGATGCAGCCCTTGATGGTGACGTCATCCTCGCCGCCCAGGCACAGGCCCTTCAGGCCGAGGAGCCAGGCGAAACGATCGTTGTCGCAACCACGAACGTCACGCACCTTGAGCGCTACGTCGATGCGCGCCTTTGGTCAGACATCTGAGTCAGCGGGTGACCGCCGTCGGGCTGAGGCCAAACTCGGCGAGCGTGGCGGCGACGTGGCGGTGCAGTTCGTCGTCGTCGAGGCCACCGCCCACCGGGCGGGCGACAATCGAGAGGAAGACGTTGCCGAGCGCCCGGCCGCTGAGCACGTACAACTGACCGCCGATGCGGTCGAGGTCGGCCGGCCCCTGGCCCGGCTCGATCAGGCGCACCCAGAAGTCGCTCGAGTCCCGGCCGTCGATGCGGACGACTGCGGCGGGCAGGTCGCCGTAGTTGGAGCAGCCGACCGGCAGGGCGGACGCGCCCATGGCGATCGCCTCGCTCCGGCGGACGACGGTGGCGGGCATCAGCGGCGTCAGCGGAAGGGCGGCGGTCAGGTTGTGTGACTGTTCGGCCACGGCCACGAGGGCCGCCTTGGTGGCGGCGCGTAGCCCGGTGAGGTCATCGACCACGCCCATGGGGTCGATCCGGATGGTGGCTCCGTCGAGGGCATTGGCGCGAGTGTCGCCATCGACGCGCACGCTCACCGGGACGGCCAGGGTGACCATGCCGTCGGCCCCGGTTCGCTCGAACCGCTCCCCGAGGCGGGCGGCGATCGCGGACACGAGCGTGTTGCTGGTGCCGCCACGGTCGGCTGCGGCAGCGTCCCAGTCGGCCTGGTTCACCCGGACGCACGCGACGGGCACGCGAAAGGTGCCGCTCGTCGGTTCAGACGCAATGCGAGTGGTGGTGGCCGAGAAGCCGGTCGCCTTGCCGGAAGCCTTCGGGGCCGCCTGGGCCCGAGCGACCCGCATGCCGGCGACCACGGCACGCAGAACGGCCGGCAGTTCTCGGACGAACGCCAAAAGATCGGCCCACAACACGCGGCTGCGTCGACGGGCGCCCCTCCGGGGGTAGGCCGGGCGGCGCTGTCGACCCTCGACCGCATCGGTGATCGCCTGGAGCACGCACAGGCCATCACCAAGCGTGTGCGGGATGGCCAACGCCACGGCCGAACCGCCGTCGGTCAGCGAGAGCACCCCGATCCTCCAGCCCGGACCGTGCTCGGGATCGGTACCACGGTCACCGAACTCCGAAGTCCAGCCGAACACCTGGTCTCGCGGCCGGGGCGTGGCTTCGACGACGAGGTTGGGAGCACGGTCGACCGCCACCCAACGGTGCCGCCCGCCCGGGAGCGGGGAGCGCTCGACCAGCCGTCCCGCCAACGTGTGACAGAGGTTGTCGTTGACGCGCCGCAGGGCCTCGAGGTCGACCGGCCGGTCGTAGGTCCACGTTGCGAGGAAGACCGGCTGGTGGCCGAGGGCCCGCAACCCGAGGAACGACCCCTGGTCCATGAGATCGATGCGGTCGTCCAAGGCCGTCTCCATGCAGCGTCAGGTCCGGTTGTACTGACGGATCGCCAGCGGGACCGAGACGGCGAGGATCGCCGCGACCCACAGCAGCGACCGCAAGACGTACCCGGTGGTCGTCGTGGTGAAGGAGCCGGAATCCTGGAGGGCCTGGGCCGCTTCGGGGCCCAGCATCAGCCCCCGGCAGGCGTTGACGACGATGGTGACGGGCTGGTGGGCGGCGAAGGCCTGCAGCCACCCCGGCATCGAGTTGACCGGCACGAACGCCGAGCTGGCGAAGGTGAGCGGCAACAGCACGGGAAAGGCGATCGACTGGGCCTCCTCGGCCGACGTGGATCGCAGCCCGACGAGCGCCATCAGCCAGGACAGCGAGAACGCAAACGCCAGGACGAGCAGGCTGCCCTTGACCACGCCGATGACGTCATTCGGGCGAAAGCCGATCGCCATGCCGACGAGCAACATCACCACGACGATGCCGATGTTGCGCACCAGGTCGGCCAGGGTGCGGGCCGCCAGCACCGACATGGGGGCCATCGGCAGCGAGCGGAACCGTTCGATCAGGCCGCCGCCGAAGTCCTCGGCGAGGCCGATGGCGGTGGACACCGACCCGAGGGCGACCGCCTGCACGAAGATCCCCGGCAGCAGGTAGTTGACGTAGTCCATGCCCAGCACCTGGCCGAGCGTGCCGCCGAAGACGTACCGGAACAACAGCACGAACATCACGGGCTGCAAGAAGGTGAACACCAGCAGCCCGGTCTCGCGCACCAGGTGCAGCAGGTTGCGCTTGGTCAGCGCCAGGGTGTCGAAGATGGCGAAGACGAACCCGACGCTGTCGTCGGCCGTGTCGTCCGCAACGGCCTGTGTGGCCGTCATCGCCTGGCTCCGGCCGACGCCAGGTCCGGGTCGATGTCGGCGGCCGTGGTGTGGCCGGTGAGTTGCAGAAATACGTCGTCGAGGCTTGGCTCACGCACGGTCAACCCGGTAGGCGACAGCCGAGCGGCGTCGAGGGCCCGGATCACCTCGATGGCCCGTTCGGCTCCCCCGGTGACCGGGCCGAGCACCATCAGGTCGTCCACCTCCGCATCGGGGATGACGGTGCGCACTGCGGGCAGGGCGGCCGCCGCCGTCGACGGGTCGGCGAACGAAACTTCGATGACAGTGGCCCCAAGTGAGGCCTTGAGGTCGGCGACAGTGCCCTTGGCGATCACCCGGCCCTCATCGATGACCGCGACGCTGTCGGCGAGTTGTTCGGCCTCCTCCAGGTACTGGGTGGTGAGCAGCACCGTGGTTCCGTCCCCGACCAGCCGGCGGATCATGGCCCACAGGTCGTTGCGGCTGCGTGGGTCGAGCCCGGTGGTCGGCTCGTCGAGGAACAGCACCGATGGCCGGTGCACCAGCGACGCCGCCAGGTCGAGGCGACGCCGCATGCCACCGGAAAACCCGGAGAGCGGCCGGTCGGCGGCGCGGGTCAGCCGGAACAGCTCCAACAGCTCGTCGGCGCGGGCCTTCAGTTGCGACCTCGGCTGATGAGTGAGTTGGCCGATCAGCACCAGGTTTTCGCGTCCGGTCAGCCGCTCGTCCACCGCCGCGTACTGGCCGGCCAGGCCGATCATCGAGCGGACGTGCTGGGGGTGCCTGCGCACGTCGACGCCGAGCACCGTCGCCGTGCCGGCATCGGGCCGGACGGTGGTGGTGAGCACCCGGACGGCCGTCGTCTTACCGGCGCCGTTCGGTCCAAGCAGCCCAAACACGGTGCCGTGGGGAACGACCAGGTCGACCCCGTCGAGGGCCTGGACGTCCCCGTACCGCTTGGTCAGGCCGCAGGCCTCAATAGCCGGGCTCACGCCACGTCGGAGCGGGCGAACCACCGGTCCCAAGCCTCAAACTCTGCGTCGATGATCTCCATGACCTTCGGCCGCATCAGGGTGACGAACCGGTCGCCGATCAACGGCACCTTCATCGCAAGGGTGAGCACGATCGTGTAGACGCACGCACTGTCGCCGTCCGCCTCGATCGTCGCCTCCATGGTGGCGGTGCCCGGAACGTTGCTCGCCTCCATCGTCGATTGCCCAGTGCACCCTCCATCGGCACGCTTCCACCGTTCCGTCGTGGTGATCGTGTTGGTGGCCTTGACGATTCGCTGGGCCATGGCGGGCACGTCACCCTCGACCGTTCGGACGGTTGTCAGGTCGAGGAGGTCATCGCCCGCCTCCACGCGCAGGATCCCGATCTCCCGATCCCCCGCCAGGTCGTACCGGCCGACGTGCGCGTCGGGGTCGAGAAACGCGGCCGAAACCTGGTCGAGCGGTCGGTCGAAGCGATGGGATGCAGTGAATTCCACGAGACGACCTCAGGCAACCGGGGGCTGGAGGATGGCGGCCGGACCCATCGGTACGTCTCCGCCGGTGCGGGCCACCTCTTGGAGGATCTCGGCGACGCGGGCGAAGTAGCTCGTCACCGCGTGCACCGCCTGTGGCGTGTCGGGGCAGCTGGCGGTGACGTAGGTGCTCCCGGGCATCCGCATCATCCAGACGTACACGTCGTCGTCGTCGCCGGCGCCGGTGAGGCCCCAAAAGTTCTGGTCGAGCCACTTTTCGTGGCCCGGGATCATGGTGCCGTCCAGGTAGGACATGATCGGCGGGCGGTCCGACGAGTCGGCGTCGAAGTCCATGTACTCGGACAGGATCTCGGCTACCCGCAGGGTGGGGACATCCCCGGCCGCCTTGGTATCGCGGAACTCCTGACGCGTTCGGCGCGCCAGCGAACCGAACGTGTCGTCGGGTTCGATGTCGACGTGGAGCGGAACCAGGTTGATGAACCACCCCATGGCCGCAACCCATTCGTCGGACCAGCGGCTGTGCACCGGGTTCAGGCACCGATACGAGGTTGCAGCCGCCATCTCGTGGGCGGCCATGGCGCAGGCCGCGTAGAGCCCACCGGCGTAGGTCCCGCCCAGTTCCTTGACCGCCTTCTCGTAGCCGTCATCCAGCTCGGCGTTGAGCAGTTCCTGGTAGACGGGGACCAGCGGGACCTTGACACCCGGCAACATTCCAAGGTCGACCGGAAACCGGGGCAGGTCGCCACCGCGCATGAAGAAGTACAGCCAATCCTGCACCCCTTTGGACTCGGCGGTGAATCCGTCGGCCCGTTCACGTTCCTCGATGCAGTAGTCGGGGTAGGAGCCCACCTCGGGAAGCTCGGGCGTGGTGCCCGCCCGCTCGCAGTCGTAGATCGTGGAGAGTTCCCACAGCGACAGGAGGACGGACACGCCGTCGGTGTAGCTGTGATCAGCCCCGAAGTAGATGATGGTCTTCTCGTCCCCGACGACCGCCGTGAACGTGTAGCCGAAGCGCCCCAGCGGCACTGCCCACACGTCCATCTGCCGGCGGACGTGGTCGAGCATCCCCTCGGCGGTGACCTCGTCGGGGTGGAAGGTCGGCGCAAAGGTAACGTCCTCAGGTGCCAACTCGTGACGCTCGATCGGCGTGTCCTCGCTGTCACCATCGGCGGTGAACCAGTTGCGCATCCCGCCGTGACGGCCGAGCCAGAAGTTGATCGTCCGCGTCCATGCGTCGACGTCGAATTGGCCGGGCAGTTCGAAGGCGACGCACAACCAACTGCTGTCGGTGTAGCCCTCGCGGGTCTTACTCTTGGCGAGGGCGAGGTGTGCCGCCTGCATCATTGACGGGATCACGCCGGTCGGTGGCGCCACGGCCATGGCGTCGAGGGTTGCCTGGCTGGGCGTCCAATCCACCACCTGCCCGCCCTGTGTGGGGTGGTCGCTGAGACGTGCCATCACTACCATTGCGCGCTGCTTTCGACGGGTGTGCGGATGGGTTCGGACCCGAGCGACAGGGTTTCGAGGATGATCTGTGCCATCAATTTGGTGACGGCCTCGACCTCGGCGCCGCAGACCTCGTTGCCGGGGAAGCGCCAGGTGAGGTAGGTCTCCGTGGGCATCCGGTTGATCCAGGCGTACACCTCGTCGGTCGGCCCGACGTCACCGATGAGCGCGTGGGCCTTCCAGTCATCCCAGCGGTCGGCGCTGCGGTTGAACCTGGCGTCCAGGTAGGAGAGCACGAACCGAGGCTGAAGCGGTGCGTCGAGCAGGTCGCTGATGCGGGGCATGGGAAGCCCGGCACCTTGCTTGGCGGTCGTCCACGATTCGTTCGCCAGGGCCAGGACGTCGATCAGTTCCCGGTCGGCCGGATACTCCACGGCAAAGGGGGCGATCGCCGTGAACCAACCGATTGACTCGGCCCAGTGTGGCGAGTGACGGGTGTGGGTCGAGACGAGGGAACGAAAGCCGACCACATCGGGCGCCGTCTCGATGCCCCGCTCGGCGGCGATCTGCTGGGCGCGCCGGGTGAAGGCCAGCGACATGGTCGCCAGAAATCCGGTTGCGGCGCTGGCACCGTTGGCTCGACACCAGGCGCCGAACGCAGATGCTTGAACCTCGGTGATGATCGGGATGCAGCGCGCCTCTTGAGGAACCTGCGAGCCCGGCGGCAGCCCGTCCGGAAGCGGGAACCGAGGGAGCGTGCCGCGGTCACCGATGAACTCTCGCCACGTGTCGACGGCAACGTGGGATGCCGAGGCCTCCGAGGCCAGTGCCAACTCGTCCTGTACGAAGTCGAGGTAGCTCGGCACCGGGGCGAGTTGGGCCGGCCGCCCCTCGCGATCGGCGTCGATGAGTTCTCGGATTTCGCTGACCGAAAGGAGGATCGAGTACCCGTCGATGTTGACGTGATCGAACGCCATCACCACCGTGGTGCCCTTCGATGACCTGATGGCCGCGAAGGCGTAGGCCGGCCAGCTGACGGCATCGGTGGATCTGTTGAAGAGATCGTCGAGCGTGTCCGCAAGCGTGGTGGCATCGGTGCACGCGCCAAGGTCGACCTCGTCGAAACGCACCTCATCGGGACCCAAGGTCATGCGCTCGAACTCCACGTCGGTGATGCCGACGCCGGTGGGTCGGAAGCCACTGCGGAGGGTTTCATGACGGCTCACCCACCCCTCAAATGCCCGCTGCAGACAGCCACCATCGGCCGTTGGCACCTCGAAGGCAACGCCCAACCACCCGGTAGCGGGGGCCTTGCCCGATGCGCCTATTGACTCCATGCCGAGGTCGAGCAATTCAGGGTCGACCCGCCGGGCCAGCGCGTCGCTGATGTGTCCGTGCTGATTGTGGGACGGACCACGAGGGTCCGCAGTCTGGGCGGCCGCACGGGCGAGGGTGGCCTCCGAAGCCACCCAGGCCGACAACCGACCCAGCGGGAGAGCAAGGTCTCGAACATCACTGAAGCGCATTGGGGCCCCCTCGTGCGGCGCATCCAGAAACTCGCCGGCGGCTCGCACCATACCTGACAGTTACGACTGTCACGCAAGCAGAATGGCATCAGTTGAGATTGCCCCTTATTGCGCTGTGCGATGTCGCATCTGTCGACAGTCTGTACTGTCGACGTTGAATGAGGTACGATCACCGGATGGATTACCGAGCGGAGGAATTGGCGGTCAAGGCGGGAACGACCGTCCGCAACATCCGCTCCTACCGCGACCACGGTTTGCTTCCAGCGCCGGAGCGCAGGGGGCGCCTTGCCCTCTACGACGACTCCCACCTCGATCGCCTGCTGTTGATCAGCAAGCTGATCCAACGCGGGTACACCCTGGCCAATATCGGCGAGCTGCTCTCGGGCCAGGCCCGGGGCGTGGACGTCGCTGAACTGCTCGGGGTCGAGGCTGCGCTCTTGGAGCCGCTTCCCAGCAGGCCGGGAGACGGGCTGACCGGTGCCGAACTGATGGAGAATTACGGGGTCACCGACGGAACGCTTGTCGACACGTCGGAACGCCTCGGCCTGATCGAGCCCCTCGATGGCGACGTCCCGCTGCCCGAGCGCCGCTACCGCGTCCGCAAGCCCCGCGCGCTTCGCGCCGGCCGGGACCTCGTGGAAGCCGGCGTCCCGCTCGATGCCGCAATCGCCATGAGCGGCGAGCTCGCCGCGGGCCTTCAGCCCATCGCTCACAAGCTGGTCATGCTCGTGGCCGACCGGGTCGCCCAGGATGCCGAGTCCGCGTTGGCCAGCAACGACTCGGGACATCAGGCTGCGCTGATCGAAGTCGTACAAGCGCTGCGTCCCCTGGCGGCGGGCGTCGTTGCCGAGGAACTCGAGTTGGCGATGAACGACGAAATCCAGAAGCACCTCGGACAGCTGATGGATCGACTCCTCGTGGAGACCGGGCGAAGCGATCCTGCCGGCGACAGCGTTGACGTGCCCTCGTAGCACCGTCGGGTGTCAGCGAGCCGCGTGGTGCCTCAGCCAGGGTCGACCGATACCAGATGGAACTCCCCGGTTTCAGTGTAGGTCGACTCACCGATCGGTGTATCGGTGCGCACTTCGGCCGTGCGCTCGTTGCGGACCTGAAGGCCGGTGTCCGCTGCGAACCACATCTCGTTGCGTTCTATGCCGGTCTGGGCACCGGACATCGTGCGTTCGCTGACGAAGCCGTGTGCCGTGACGGTTGCGTCGCCCACCTTGATCTTCTTCTCGCCGATGAAGCGGTAGGTGCCCTCCGAGACCGCCTCGCCTTCGACGGCCTCGTTGGTGCCGGTGCAGCGGGCGGTCCACTCCTGGTCGTCCTCCGGGTCCGCCGGGAGGCGCATGGCGCCGTCGGCGCAGGTGAAGTCGCTGAGGTTGGTGATGGCGGTCGGACCGATCATCCATCGCTGCCACGCCTTGCCGCCCGTCTCGACCACGTCGTCGCCCTGTGGGCACTGATCCCAGCTCTGCCAGTGGTTGGTGCTGTAGTCGATGCGAAACGTCCAGCAGCCATCGTCGCCCAGCTCGACCGTGCCCGGCATGGTCGGCCCCTGCCCTTGTGACAGTGGCGGGGTCGAGAGCGACTCGGTTCCGAACCCCTCGTAGCGGTACACGCCCGGCTCGGGCCGGCGGCTCTCAGCGGAACCCTTCGGAGCAGCGGCCTCGGCAATCCGTTCTTTGGCCGCTTCGATACCGACCGGCTCAGCGTTGTCTCGGAGGGTCAGGTACACCCCCACACCGATGAGTGCGGCCATCGCGACGCCGACACCGACGGCGATTCGTTTTCTTCCCACCGTGCGGACTCTACAGCCGCAGGGGATCGAGACCGCCGCCACGTCGTAGTGCTGCTCCAAACAATCCAGCCCGTCCCACAGCCAAACGCTCCGGCCGAGCAGGATCGGACGCCGACCTACCGGTAGCCCGCAGCCGGCATTCCGGGCTCAGGCCGAGGAGGGCGCTGCCGCCGCATCAACCGGATCGCCAGGTAATGCAGGGGTGAGATGGACAGAGGCGACGTACGAGACGGCGACGGCGATGATGATCAACGGCATCAGGGCAACGGCGTCTGCCTGCAGAAACACCGCTGTGAGCAGGACCGAGGTCAGGGGCAGCCCGAGCATGGCGACGGTCATGGCGCCGATCCCCATGGCGACGCCGGAGATCATCGGGAGCCCGGCGAGGTGGGACAACGCCATCCCTCCCGCCGCTCCGATGAACATGCCGGGGAAGGTCGGCCCGCCGCGTAGGCCGCTGAGCGAAATGCTGTAGGCGAGCCCCTTGAAGACCATGAGCGCGACGAGGGCTCCTGCGCTCCACTTGGCGGAGTCCTGGATCAGGCCTGGCAGCGCGGACTGGCCGGAGAACAGCACCAGCGAGTAACTCCGGTTGGTCGACAGCTGGAACAATCCGGCCAGGCCGCCGACGGCGAGACCGATGAGCGGGGTGAGCAGCAGGATGCGGCGCTCGACGATGGGCTGCAGGAAGAGCGCGCCACGCTTGATGAGCGAGCCGACGACGGCCGCGGCAAGCCCGATCCCGATCGCCCAGAGCATCTCCCCCAGGGTGGGTTTGTCGAACGAGGGGACGCCCGGGATCGCCAGGCTCATGGTGCCGAAGCCCGTCCAGCGTCCGACCCCCACGAACACGAGGGAGCCGATGCCCGCAGCGAGCAGACCTGGTGCGAGGACGACTCCGATCAGCGGCCCGCCGATGCCGATGATCTCGAGCATGAGGAAGGCTCCGACCAGGGGGGAGCCCAGCAGCGTGCTGACTGCGGCGAAGCTTCCTGCCGCAGCAATCACCATGGTGGCCTGGGCCGGGGCGTCGCGCTTGGCGAGCCGGACGGCGAGCACGCCCATTCCGCCGCCGATGGCGGTCAGCGGCGCCTCAGGGCCGAGCACGGCGCCCAGACAGAGGGTCGCCAACGAGGCGAGGATGACGCCCGGCAACTCCATCGGCTGGGTGGCCCCGGACGCCTTGAACCCTTCGGCCGGCTTGTGGCCGCTGGTACCCGGCAGGTAGTGGATCGAGAGTCCCACCACCAGACCGCTCAGGGTCAGCGGGATCAGGGGCCACCAGGCCGCCTGGCCGACACCGAGGTCCGTCGGCAAGGTCGTGAACACCCAGGTCTGCGCCACGGCCACGACCTTCAGGAAGTACAGCCCGACGACGGCTACCGGTGCGCCGAGCAGCGCACCAAGCAGCAACAGCGCCAGGTAGCTGCGGTCCAGGAGAATGGCGGTCGGGTCGGGCTTGCCGCCCGCGGCCATCGGTCCCGAATCAGATTGAGTCACGCCGTTCCCTCGCTTGAGATCTTTGGATCAACCGGATGGTCCGGCCCTACGCACACCTGGGCACCAGCCACATGACGATGACGTGCGACGGAGAGTAGCGGTTTTTGTGAAAGTGCGGGAGACAAGAGCGACCTCCGGAACCGTCGGAGGAGCAAACCGTGGGTGGCGACCTAGCAGTCGGTGGTCGGTCCCAGTTGAAGCGTGACGGACCACCTGGCTCCAGTACCCGGTGCGGGACGCGTGCGACGCCGAGCTCAGGAGGACGTGATGACCAGCCAAGAGACCATGAAGCAGGCCATCGGCGCCCGCATGACCACGCCCGGCGAACGGGTGTGGGCCAGCGAGCCCGAGCACACCGACGACGTGATCTCGAGTCCTTCGACACCGCGCCAACCGTCCATCGAACGAGCGTGGAGGTCATGGCCACGCCCGACGAGGTCGGCTCCACCCGGGACGTCCACATGATCGGCGGGCTGGTCGGGCACGAGGAGCTCATCGCCTTCAAGCACGGCACGCGGATGGCCTTCCGCTTCAACGCCGGCCGCTGTCGGGTGGAGTGGACGATGGCAATGGACATCGGGCGAAAGCCGGGCGGGCTCGGCGAGAAGGTAAGCGGCCCCATCCTGGGTTTCATGTTGGCGCGAATGTTGAAGAAGTTCGGCAAGTGCGCCGTTGCTGCTTTGACGAATTTGTCCATCGTCACCTGTTCGGAGTTCGAACTCCAGCCGCAGATTGGTCGGGAGGGCCGGCTTTCCGGCGCCGAGCGCAACCGGTAAGAGCACCTCCTGCCAAGCGACGCCCAAGCAGTTGAGTGCCGACGCCGCGTATCAGGTCGTTGTAGAACTCATGTACGTCCTCGTCAGGACCGACCAGTCGAACGCGCCGGTGGGGTCCTCCGTGAAGCTGTCCAGCGAGGTGTTGATTGCGTAGATGAGCTTGCCCATGGGTTCCTCCGAGCGGGGCTCGTGGTCGCAACCTGTGACGAGCGGAGCAACGCATTCTCATCGCGCGCGTCATCGCTTCGCCGGCGGCCGGCGCGGACCCCGTTGGCGATCACAACCACTTCGGCGAGTTCGTGCGTGACGACGACAGCAGCAAGGCCGAGCACGCCAAAAGCGGCCAACGGGATGAGGGTGACCAGGATGAGGGCGGACAGGGCCAGGTTCTGAGCCATGATCCGTCCGGCCCGCTGAGCGTGGTCGAGCGCGTCGGCGAGGTGATCGAGGCTCTCGCCCATGAGGGCCACGTCGGCGGCCTCGATGGCGACGTCGCTGCCCATCGCTCCCATGGCGATGCCGACGCTGGCGGTGGCGAGCGCCGGCGCGTCGTTGATGCCATCACCAACCATGGCAACCGGTCCGTACTCCCCCTGGAGCGCATCGACGATGGCCACCTTGTCCTCGGGGAGCAGCCCGGCGTGGACCTCCTAAAGGTCGATCTCGGATGCAAGCGCCGACGCGGTCCGCTGGTTGTCGCCGGTAAGCATGACGATGCGGCCAATTCCCAGCGCGCGCAGTCGCTCGATGACCCTCGAGACCTCCGGACGGAGTTCGTCGCGGACCGCGATGACCCCGAGCAGGCGCCCATCGTGCTCGACCGCGACCACCGTGGCGCCTTCCTCCTGGAGTGATTGCACCGTGCCGTCCATGGCGGTGGTGTCGACAAACCCGGGTTTACCGAGGCGCGCCGGCCGCCCGTCGACCAGACCGGTGATGCCATTGCCGGCGATGGCCTGGACCTCGTCGGCCTCGATACTGACCAGCAGGTCGCTGGCGGCAGACATGATGGGGGTGGCAAACGGGTGGTCGCTGTGGCGTTCCAGGGCCGCCGCGACCGCAACCAGGTCGCCCTGGGGGGTTCCGGCGGACGGAATCGACGCAATGACCGTCGGCGTGTTGCGAGTGAGCGTGCCGGTCTTGTCCAGCGCCACGACGCGGACCCTGGCGAGCGCCTCGACAGCGGCGCCGCCCTTGATCAGCACGCCCATGCGGGAAGCGGCGCCCACCGCCGCGACGACGGTGACCGGGACGGAGATGGCGAAGGCGCAGGGAGCGGCTGCGACCAACACGACCAGGGCCCGCCCGACCCAGACGCCGGGATCGCCGAGCGCCGACCCGACCAGTGCGATACCGGTCGCCACGATGAGAATCGCCGGGACGAGGGGACGCGCAATGCGCTCGGCCAGCCGCTGGGCATGAGCCTTGCGGTCTTGTGCCTCCTCGACCAGGTGCACGATCCGGGCGAGGGAGCTGTCCTTGGTGGCGACCGTCGCCTCGACTCGCAGAAGTCCGCCACCGTTGACCGCACCGGCAAAGATCGTGTCGTCCGGCCCGACATCGACGGGGACCGACTCGCCGGTAATGGCCGACAGGTCGACCACCGACGTGCCCGCACGCACGGTGCCGTCGGTCGGCAGTCGCTCCCCCGCAGCCAGCACGATGACATCGCCCGGGATCAGCTCCGTCGGGCCGATGACGGCGGTGGCGTTGTCGCGCTCGACCGTGACGCGTTCGGGGACGAGTGCCAGCAGCGCCCGCAGACCACGGCGGGTGCGAGCCAACGCCCAGCCCTCCAGTGCCTCGGAGATCGAGAACAAAAACGCAAGCGACGCGGCTTCACCGAACTCGCCGAGCACCACCGCGCCGATTGCGGCAATCGTCATGAGGGTCGCGACGCCAAGCTTGCCTCGACCCAGCGCCCGAACCGCGTCGGGGATGAAGGTGGAGCCACCGACGACCAGCCCGGCCAGGAACAGAACCGTCGCCGCGGTCGACGCGTCGAGCCCACCAGCGATCAGCCCTGCAGCGAGGAGGCCTCCGGATGCGGCGGCGATTCGAGCATCGCGCACCTCCCACAACGACGTCGGCCCGCCCCCGTCTTCCGGCGGGTCGGCGGTTGTGTCGTCGGCGCAACAGGCGTCAGCCACGTCGCAGCTCCAGCAGTTCTCGCAGGTGGTCGGGCACCGGCATCGGCCGAGTGGCAGGCTCCGCAGCCCGCCCCGTATTGCCCTCCGGGTAGCGACCGGTGAGCGAACCCGGCCCGGCGACCAACACTCGCAGCGCCTGTCCGACCACCTCGGTGCAGTCCCGGAGGCGCCAACCCAACGCGAGCATCGCCAGGTGCACCCGCACGTGTGGCCACGCCCAAGGTTGCGACAGCACGTGAGCCTCTTCGAGCAGCATCCATGCCCGATCGACGTCGCCGTTCGACGCGACGAGGCGGGCGTCCCCCAGGTTCGCGTCGAGACGCTCAGCGAGCGGCGCCGGAACCCTGCCGCTCATCGGCGACCTCCGGTGTCGTGCTCGCAGCCGTGCGCGGGTGGCAACGCAAGCTCGGTCAGCCGCCGGAGTACCTCGGCGAATTGGGGGTCGGCAAGCTGGTAGCGGACCCGACGCCCCTCGGGCTCGGCCACCACAAGACCGCAGCCCCGCAGGCATGTCAAGTGGTTGGACACGTTCGCCTTCGACAGGCCGAGCGCGGCGATCAGGTCGCTCGGATAGGTCGGACCGTCGAGCAGTTCCACCAGCAGGCGACGCCGGGTGTTGTCCGCCAAGGCGTGACCAATCCGGCTCAGCGCATCAAGATCGATCGGGTGAGTCGTAGGCCCTTTGGTCATCGCCGGATAGTACACCTACGGCTGTACCATGTGACGAATAGAAGCGGCTACAACTGCCGGAGGGTCATACCTTGCGTTGCCTGGCGCTTCAGGTGGGCATCGACATCAAGATCGTCAGCGACCGGCCCAATCACTCCCCCACTCACATCACGAGGAAGATCTACACCCACGTGACGCCGCCGATGCAGTCGGATGCAGCGGATCGGGTCGCCAGCCAGGACTTCGGAATCTGAGCGGGCACCATCCGAGACAACCTTGCACCCACGGACGACCAATCAGTCAGATGTCGCCGAAGCGAGCGTCGTAGACCTCGGCCATCGCTGCAATGAACTCTTCCCATCGAAGACCGCTGCCTGGTGGCGGCAGATCCGGCTCGATGTTGCTGGTCTCCCGATCGAATGCAACAACCGCGATTCCCTCCATCAGATGGGAGGCATCGCCCTCTGTGGATTGACCCCCGGCTCGCATAAAGCGGCCGATCGCCCTCGTGACCAAGTGAGTAGTCGACTTCCAATCGTCGTCATTGCCAGACTTGATCCGCTCAGTCGTCGGGAGAGTCAGAATTCCTCCGACCACGGCGAACGGAAACTTGAGGTGCAGGTTTACGGCGAAGGTTCTGACGTCGCCGAACCGATTCCAGATCGCACGCCCAACCGCGAGATGGACCGGTTTGATCTCGATGGCCAGGGTCAGCCCATCCCTCGTTGTCATCTCCGACACGTCTGCTCGGACGCTTCTCAAGCCCCGCCTACCTCACGCCCGCCGGCAAACGCCTCAGGAAGGGTAATGCCTTGTGCGCGAAGATCAGCCAAGGTAACTGCTCCCAGCGCGTTCGACAGCCGTATCTGAGCTGCCTTCGCCTTCTTCGGGCCGAGAGCGGTTGCCTCTCTGATGCACTCAGCCGACGCAAGGCAGTAGTTCTCGATCGTGGGACGTTCAAGAGCGGGGAGACCGTCGACGAGGGGCAATCCCGTTGGCTCAATCGGTCGTCGTGCCACGGTTATGCGGAGAGGCCCATGGCCGTTTGCTTCGTGGCCTCCACGGCTTGTCGAACACGTTCGATGCTCTGCTCGAAATAGGCGGGATCCACCTCGCAGCCAACACTGTTTCGCCCACACCCCGCTGCGGCCGCCGCCGTCGTGCCCGTACCAAGGAAGGGGTCGAACACCGTGTCACCCACGAACGAGAACATCCGAACGAGCCGATCAGCCAGGGTTAGGGGGAAAGGCGCGGGGTGGTCGCGCGTCGATGCGCCACCTAGGCGCCATACCTGCTGAAACCACTCGGTATGGTCCGGGGCTGCGATCACAGACATCAGCTTCGTTGCGAGCCCAGGCTTCCGGTACCCGCCAGGCTTGCGCTGAAACAGGATGTACTCGATGTCGTTCTTGACCACACCGTTGGGTTCGTATGGCTTGCCGAAGAATCCACTGCCTCCCATCTCGTACTGAGCGTTGGCGATCTTGTACCAGATGATCGGCGCGAGGTTGTCGAAGCCGATCGCCCGGCAACGCTCCTGGATGCTGGCGTGCAGCGGGAAGACAAGGTGGCGTCCGAAGGCCTTCTCGACACGTTGACATCCCCGACCACCACGACTATCCGGCCGCCCGGCACGAGGGCGTCGTAGGAACGGCGCCACACCTCGTCGAGCTCGTCGAGGAAGTCGTCGTAGTCGTTGACGTCGCCGAGTTGGCTTTCGTGGTCGTTGTATTTCTTGAGCGTCCAATAGGGCGGCGACGTCACGACCAGATCGGCACTCCCTGGCTCGAGCTCAATACTCCGGCTGTCGCCGTTGTGCAGTCGATGGATCGTCGGCAGCCCCTGGACGGCCTTCTGAATGCGGGCGCAAGCCTCCGGATCCTTCGCTATCGCAGGAAATGCCTTCTGCGGCTCAGCCTGAGCGAGTTCAAGAAGCGACTGCGGTGCCGCTGCTCCGACAAGATCAGGACCGAGCGGCACGCCGAACACCGTAGGCTCGCCAGTACTTTTCTCGCTGCGTTTCGTTGCTGGGCTCACCGGGTAACCTCCTGACGAACGTGTGTTCGGGTAGCGTACCCCCAATGTGCGGCTTCTGACCGCACCTGAAGCCGGAGGATGCCGGACCCCGTACTTGCCCTTGGCCATGCCGGACAGCACCGGCTCGGACGAAGGGGACAATCCGAGCTCATCGAGCGTAAGCATCGAAACCCGCGCCACGCGCGTGACATACACCCACGTGACGCCGCCGATCGGGTGGCGCGTCGGATCTGTGGATGGCGGATCGCTTGCAAACGGGCACGGGCTCGCCCGACTAGTCGTCAGGGTCGTCAACCGGGTTCAGACCGACTGCGTCTCTCAACGCGTCATCGATCGCCCTTCTCGCGAGTTTGCTCGGAGTCTGCCCGACTTCACCGAGTACCCGTCCCACCGCGTGCTTGGCGCCCATTCGCTCAGCTTGGCGAGGTCGATCGAAGCCAGTGCGTCCTTAGCCATTCTCGCCTGAGCAGCAGAGACCGCGTCGCCCGCCAACGGTCGAGCGAGCCCTCGGGACGTGTTTGAGATTCGAGGCCAGGGCGTCAGCCAGACCGAAGTGTCCGAGGCGACCGGAATCAAGCACTCGACGGTGGTCGCCGTGCTGAAGAACCGGGCCTACATCGGTGAGATGCGCCACAAGGACGAGTGGCTACCGGGCAACCACGAGCCGCTCGTGACCGTCGAGCAGTTCGAGGCCGCCCATCGTGGGCGAGTACCGGGCCGCAAGCGTGGTAAGGACCTCATGTCGGGCCGGGTCGTCTGCGGGGTGTGCGTCCGACGCATGTCGATCGAATCGAACGGGCAAGGCCAGAGCCACTACCGCTGCAAACATCGGGGCAAGGGCTGCAAGCTGCCAGCACGGTCGAATCGTGGCCTCGTGACTGCAGCAGTGCTGGCAATGGAACTGCTGTGCGACGAAGAACTGCAGAGCGCGATCCGCCGGGTCGGCTCGCAGAACTCCGCCGCCAGCGGGACAAGCTGCTCATGCTGCACCTCGACGACCAGATCTCGGCCGATCAGTTCGGCGAGCAACAGGCCCGCATAACCAAAGAGATCGAGAACCTCGAGTACGAAACCACCAACGCAGTCGAGGCCCAGCTCCAGGCCGGCGACCTCTCCCAACGGTTCGAGGACGTCGCCGAACTCCTGACCAGCCTCAACGTCTCAGACCTCTGGGAACACGCCGACGAGAGCGAGCGCAGGACGCTGCTCGACGAGCTGCTCCAAGACGTCACGGTCCACCCGGACCGGCTGGCGGTGACGCTGCACGGAGCACCAGCGCTCAACGTTGCATTCTCCGAAGTCGGACTTGAAGACTCGGAGTTGAGTGGTGTCGGAGGGGGGACTTGAACTCCCGCAGCGGCCGTGTTGATCAGTGTCGCCGAGTTGCAGTTTGTACTGCAATTGCAGGGGTTCCTGGCGTTCTGAGTGATGCTCCGTCGCTTCCGCTATCGGTCCGTATCGGGCAGTTTCGGGCGCTCGTGATGACAAATTGATGACACGGAATCGGCGCTCCGGAGTGGACTGGTCAGGACTGAAGAGAGCAGTCAAGGCGCTCTGGGCCCTCTTCGGTCCGCCCCGGGTACCGCCCACGGACGGAGGACCCTGCCGTTGCGATGGCGTCCTGGCGATCAAGCGGGACAAGTTCGAACGCTCTCAGTCCCCCGGCCATTGCGGAACGTCATGTAGCAATTCAGTGGCTATGCGGGGTGCGTTATCGTTGGTTCATGGTTGATATCGACAACCCCCAACTTGGAGTCTCGTAGTGCATGCACCCTTCGCAGTGCTCCTTGGCGCTGGCGCATCAGTTGATGCGGGACTTCCCACGACGAATCAACTCACCGGGTGCATTCTTGATTCGCTCGACGATGCGCAAGCTGCTGTCGCCTTCTATGTCCTTGGCGTCCTACAAGCTGAGCAAGGTCGTCTTGGGTTTGATCCGCGCCTTCCAATCAGCGCCGAGCGCCTTGCAGCGGCCATTGAGCTGCTAGCAGACCGAGGCGGATCGCCGATCTCGCCCTTTGTCCAGGCGTGGGACCCGACTATCGATGGCCTAGACAGCTACGAGGTGCCGCGCTCGGAATTGGTTAGGCGCGTCGACAACAAGCTTTCGAAGTTGATTGAATCCTATGCTGATCCGATAATTGAGCAAGTGGATAAGAACTCGGCGATACTCAACGGGTTCCTGTCAAACAAGAATAGGTCGTGGAATCGCCCTACCTCGATCAAACGCAGTCGAATTTCTTCTGACGCCGCCAAGGCGATCGTGGATGTGGTTTCCCGTCCTGGTGCCCGCCACCAAGGGAGGTTCCGTTCCACGAGCCTTGCGATTGGCCGTGCGTTGCCGCTAGTGCTTACGCCCGATGAGTCAGCCGATCTCACCTACCTGGACCCTCTAATTCGACTCTCACAAGGGATGCCCGGCCCCCTTCTGATTGGCACCCTCAACTACGACCTCACCATTGAGAGTAGAGCCGCGAGCCTGGGTGTGTCAGTCGCTCTAGGGGTTGAGAGATGGGACCAGAATAATGGCCTAGCATTTCACGACAAAGGGATACATCTACACAAACTTCACGGGTCTATAAACTGGGTTAGATCCAACGAATCGGTGCGCATTGTTGACTTGGACAATGCAACTCTACGGAGTGAGGGGCCAGAGCTTATCTTTGGAGAAGGGGCGAAGCTTCAGGCGGAAGGTCCGTTCTTGGAATTGTTTGATGGCTTTCGTCTTGGGTTGCTCAACGTTTCGCAGCTACTGGTCGTTGGTTATTCATTTCAAGACAGTCACATCAACACGGTTCTGCGGAGATGGTTGGCATCGAATTCTGACAACCGCATCGTCCTGGTGGGTCCCGATGACTTGATCTCCGACGAAAGCACTGGCGCACACTTCACCGACGCGCTTGCGCTGGACCCGAGAAGGCCCGATCAACTGACCCATATCAAGGAGACTGCGAAGAACGGCCTTGATGCGGCGATAGAGCGTCTAGAGGGTCAATAATGCGTCTCAACTTTGAGGTCCAGACAGTGCCTGAATGTGGCTGCGCGCACCCAACCATGCGCAGGCTTCGATCTGGCTCGATGACCTACGAAGCGTTGCCGGACACTGGCAGGGGCAGCTTCCAGCACGTGCCCGACGCTTCGTGGTCTACATCGATCACGTCGGGTATTGGGAGGAGCTCGGCCGCGATGTCCCGCATGAGCCAACCGATCTGTAAGCCTGGCTTGGCTCAGAATCCTCCCTGCTCGAATCCTGGAAAGCGATCGCAATGACAGACCACCATGACCCCAAACAAGATTCTGCTCCGTCAAGCGGTCCGCTGGGGTCCGTGAACGTCGGTTCAACCGCCGTGGAGGTGGATGCGTGCATTTCCGAGTTCGCAGATCAAGCCGTCGGGCCGGTGTCGTTTCAGATTGGCTGGGGAGAAACCGTCGCGTTGGTCGGCCCTTCTGGCTCAGGCAAATCGACTGTGTTCCGCTGGCTGCGCGGTGAACTGAAGCCCTCCTTCGGCAGGGCCGCACTGATGGGGACAGAGTTGGGAGGGCTCTCGGTCCGCAAGCGCAGCAAGTTTGTGCAGGAGAACTTGTCGGGCGTAGATCAGTCGCCGTTGTTGTTGCCAGAGCTGGACGTGCTCGAGAACACGGCCTTGCCCCTGATGCTGGATGGAGTGAGGGCTGACAGCGCCTTCGACCAGGCCAAGCTCACGTTGAAGGAGGTGGGACTTGGAGAGTTGGCCAGCAGGGATCTCCGAACTTTGTCAGGCGGTCAGAGCCAACGCGTTGCGGTTGCGCGAGCGTTGGTTCGGCCAGCGGGAGTGGTGCTGGCCGACGAGCCAACGGCTGCGTTGGATCGAGCAAACGCAGATCGTGTTGGTCGGTTGCTGGTCGATCAGGTGAGCACCAACCCACATCGTGCGCTGCTGTTGGCGACGCACGATCTGGCGGTTGCGGCGTTGTGTGATCGCGTCGTGGACCTGGCGATGGTGCCGAGCTTACGTTGATTCGTGTCATTGCGAAGTTGGGCACGCGCGTTGCTGTATCGCGTCTCGGTGGTCAGCGAGGTCGAGCCTGGCTGGTGGTGATCGCTGTAGGCGTGTTCTCGGCAGCGACTTGGTGCGCAGCGGGTTTCTGGTCCGCGAGCCAGCGAAACGAGACCAGGGATCTTGCTCGTATGCCGGTCGTGGACTTCGGTAGCGGCGGTGCGGGGGTGCCGTTGCTTGGCAAGAGTTTGCCGATTCTGGATGGGCGCCAGTTCGAAATCCACTGGCTGGGTGCCGACGCTCAGTCGATTCCGGCCGAGTTCGGCGGGCATCTACCGGAGCCAGGGAAAGGGTTCGTTTCGCCGGCCCTGATTGAGGCCGCAGGTGGACCCGGTGGCTTCCAGGAACGGTTCGGTATCGAGGTTGATGAACACAATCGTGATGTCCGGTGGGAGCATGTGACGGCGTTTGCTGGCGAGTTTTTGGCGTTCGCGACGGTTCCGGAGGGACGACCTCCATCGGTGGGAGCATCTGCAGGTCCTCAGCAAAGTCTGGTGGGATTTGATGCAGAAGAACTGGGCGCGAGCGTGGCAAGTGGGCCATTTGAGATGCCGAGCGGGCTCGTAACGATTCCCCACTCGCTCGACGAGCGTGTCCCTACTCCAGCAGCAGCTCAGAGCGGAGCCATGTTCGGCCTGTTGCTTCCGGGACTGTTGGTGCTGGGGATCGGATTGTCCGCTCGCTCGGCGTTGCGTACCCAACGCAGCGACGCGTTGGTCTATCTAGGAGCTGGCCCTAACGCACAGGATGCGTTCGATGCGTCGGAAGCCGCCACGCTGAGCGTGCCGATTGCGCTCATCGTGTCGGCGGTCATGTGGGGGATCTTGGGTGTCCCCACGTCGTTGCCGTTCGGCTCGATCGAGTACTTGTCCGGCGACTTGCGGCCGAGTGCTGGCATCGCTGTCGTCGCACTGCTTATTGCGTTGCTGGTGCCGGTGGCGGTCGGAGCGCTGACACCCAAGGTGACCGCGTGGAGAGCGCAGCGCAATAAGCGCACCATCCGTTGGACCGGACGCCTCCTGTTGCTTGTTCCCGTCGCCGTTTCCGTCGCGACGACCCAGTTCCCTCCTCAGCTGAGAGCTCTCCGACTTGTTGTAGTGCTTGCGTCGGTTGTCGCAGTCGTTCCGACCGTCGCCGTTGCTGTTTTACCGGTGGTTGGCGCGATACTCACTGCGCCTGACCGAGTTGCGAGGCTGGTTGCCGGTCGTCGGTTCCAACGGGGCGACCAGCGGGGATCTGATCTCATTCGCATCACGACCCTGACCGTTGTGGCTGCAGTTGTATTGACCTCGATGAGTCTCGCTTCCTACGCCGGTGCCCTGGAGTCGGAGGGGCCGCCTGGCATCATGACCGTCAGCGCTGATTCGGAGATTGATGGTCCGACGTTCGCCGAGTTCGCTATGCAGTTCCCCAACGTTCCGTTCGCGACTGTTGTCGATGGGCAAGTGTTCGTGGCCAATTGCGAAGAACTGGCAGTACCGGCGGGGCCCGGGTCGCAAGGGTGCTCAACGGACCCCGAACGGTTTATGAACGAGGTCGAGCGCTCGACAGCCGTTCGTCCTGGGGTCTTCGTGCTTGGCAGCCCGCCGCTCGACCGGCCGGTTGTTCAGATGATTGCCCGGGTCGATTCGGCCAGCCAGGCCCACGCTCTCGAAGCTGACGCCAATGCCATCTTCGGCCCCTCAAGCGTGAGCGGTTGGGACCGCTTGGGTCCAAACCCGATCATCGGGTGGGTCCAGCCACTCGGTGTGTCAGCACTCGCGCTGTTTGGTGTGGCGGTGGTCTTGCTGCTCGTGAACACGATCCGGTTCCCGTCGCAGAGCGACCAGGCCCTGGCCTGGCTCGCTGCACCCATCCGAACCCGACGTGCCGTGTTGCGTTGGGGCTTTCACTCCGCAGTGTGGGTTGGGGTCCTGCTCGGGTGCGGCTACGGAATCGTCGCGGTTACCGCCGGTCAACCATCGGGGATCACCGAACTCGACTACCTATCGCTGGCCAATTCGGCAATCCTCTGCGGGGCAGCGACATCGGTCGTCATTGAGGCCGCCCTCTGGGCACATGGCAGACAGCAAGTTGGTGTGCCAGCTGGCGCCGAGTCAGTCGATATCTATTAGGCGTAGTTGTTCCCAGCCGATGAGTCGACCCACGTCATCGGGCGACATGGCGAGAACTCTCCCCAGATCCTCCAGGCTCTCTTCGCCCCGCAGGGCGCACGATCGGGCAAGTTCGATTGTGGCAGCGTGCGCCTGGTTGGTGAGGGACGCGGCGTGGCACATCCGATTGAAGGGGTCGAGGTTCGTGTCGGCGACGAGTTCGGCTAGTTCTGCGAGTGATCGGCTCATGCCACGGAAATCCAGTCGGTAGTGAGTTCTTGGGACGGTTGAGGCGTCCGGAACGGCGCCTCGACCATGTGTCGACGGGGTGCGATCGGGGGCGGTGGGTCAAGGGCGTTGAGTGGAGACACGGGGAGCGGAGGGAGGAACGAGCGCAGCGGAGCATGTCGGAGCGTCCCTTGAGGCTCCGTCCCTGAGTGCAACGGCACCGGTGGAAACTGGCCAAGCTGGATTGGGCCCGGGCTCCCATGGTGCGGCCGTTCCTCGGTCCATGTTCGAGCGTCTTGGTTTGATCGAAGGTGTGGTAGCTGGTGGTGCGTGGGTTTGGTGGCCCGTTCACATGCCACGGCTGATGCCCGTCTGCTCGAAGCCAGGGACAGGTTGTTGGGCGGCTTGGCGGGAGCGCCGCAGCAGCTCGTTGGCGTAGGCGGTTTGTTCGGGCGTCCAGCCCGCCCTACCGGTGCCAGGCTGAGGGTTGGTGCTTGCGCTCGCCATGGCGTGTCCTGCTCCTGCCGAGGCCTTCTGACCTCGGTCGTCAAGGGCCAGGCGTTGCTTCAGACTGTCGCTGATGGCGAGGTCCCGGCTGTTGGCCGTGGTGGTGACCTCCAGTGCCTGGTCGTAGGTCGCTTCGGCCTCGGTGAGTCGCTGAGCTGCGGTGTCCAGCAAGCCCTCAGCGGAGTCGCGACGCTCGGCCTTCTGCACGACGTCGGATCGCAGGTCGGCGATGTCGTGCCTCGCTTTGACCCTGGCTACCAGTCCGTGGGCTTCCTCTGCTGCAAGCCGCTTCTGGGACCGGTTGGGGTCGGTGTCAGCCCGATCAGCTGCGGTGCTTGCCTTCTCTGCGGCCTTGTGCGCCGTGGCTACGACGGACCTTGCGTCATCCGCACCAACATTGCGGGCACGTAGCCCGCGTTCGAGCTGAACTGTGCGGTGCTGGATCGCAAGACGGCCCGCTGGGGTGAGGAGTTGGTGGATACGGTCGTCGTCGAGTTCGTAGCCCAGCTCCGTGGCCCAGACGACCTCCGAGCCTGTCGCCTCCTGGTCGGTTCGTTTGAGGACCTGTCTGAGTACGTCGATGTCGTCATCGGTCAGCGTCGTGCTTCCGGACGCTGGTTGGCTTCCTTCTCGGGTGAGCCAGATGTCGTTGCGTTCCCGGGCCCTTGACGCGGCGACATACAACAGATTCCTCGACGCACCTTCGTCGGCGAGGAAGATGGCTTGGTCGACGGTGCTGCCTTGGGCGCGGTGGACCGTCGATCCGTACCCGTAGCTGAGCTGGTCGTCGGCCATCGTGTACTCGGCGGGCAGCGTCGCCCGGCCTCGGCCATCAAGTGACGTGACGTCGAGCGCCCCGTCGTGACGGATACGGGATACTTCCCACCGAGCGCCATTGATCACTCGGGACTTGTTGGTGGTGACGATCCAGCGTGCGTTTCGGCGGGTGACGAGCTCGTCGCCGATGGCGATGCCCAGGTTTCCAATGGGAACGTCCGGACCGTTGAGTTCCCCGGTGCCGCGCAGGTGGGCTCTGGCCCGCTCGTTGAAATCGTCGAGCTGTCCGTTGGTGCGCGCCATCACCATGAGCGAGCCGCCCCGGTTGCGAACGTCGGCCCACCGTTCGTAGGCCCACTCCAGCGCATCTTCTGCGGTGCCGCTCCGCACCCGTCCGTGGTCGATGTACTGGTCGAGCGCGTCGGCGTCGCCTTGTCGAAGTCCGGTCGACGCCTCTCGCTCCCACTGAGCTGACATCCGGCGCACTTCGGAGAGTTCGTTGGTGTCGAAGTGCTGGCAGAGAACCGTGAAGAGCCCGCCAGCCTCGACGGACTGGAGCTGCTCGTCGTCTCCGACCAGCACCAGCTTCGATCCGGCCTGCTGGGCCAATTGGATCAGATTCGCCGTGTCACGGGTGGACGCAAGCGATGCCTCATCGAGAATCACCAGTGTTTGGCGGTCCAGTCGGTAGCCGCGCATCGGTCCCGCCTCGTGCTCGTTCTCCACGAGCAGCTTGGTCAGGGTGGACGAGCGCTCGATCTCCGCCTCCTGGTGGAGGATCTCGGCCGCTGCTGCAGAGGGAGCGAGTCCGACGACGTTCCACCCCGCCTCGGAGTAGCAGCTGGCGAGTGTCCGACAGAGGCGGGTCTTTCCCGACCCTGCTGGTGCCCTCACGAGCGAGACCCCGTTGCCGTCGGTTGCGACGTTGGTGACCGCGTCGGCTTGCTCTCCATCCCCAAGTTCGCCGATTGCGGCCTCGGACACCTTGGACCGGTTCAGCAGACCGTTCCCCCTGCCCTCCGAGTTGAGAACGGTTGCGATGGCCTGGTGCTCGGTGACGATCGTGCTGACCGTCGTGTGGGGGCGCATGGGGTACTGGGCGTCGGTTCCGACAACTTCGTACGGCTGTCCCCCTTCGATCACGGAGAAGTCGTCCAGCACCCGGTCGGTCAGCCGGGTGACGATGTCGACGACATCACCAGATGAGTCGGCCGCTACTACTGGAAGCTCTGCGAGAACCGCCTGCATCGCGTCACCCACCTTCCACGATGGCTTGTCAGCACTGAGCTTCCCGATGGCCATGGCGACTACTTCGTCCGGCACGATCGCAACTCGGGGCCCGGACGCCCCGTAGCAGTTTCGGAGTTCGGCCAGGTCGAAGCCAGCTTCGGCTGCCTCCTGGATCCACGCTGCTTCCCGATCGTCCAGGTCCACCGGCTCGCCTTTCCGCGCCCTGGTGGTGAGAACTGCGTGGGCATTGAGCTTGGTGAGCGCTTTGCCGCCCAGCTCACGACCCGTTTCGTCGGTGTATTCCTCCTGGCGCCGCTGGCTCTCACGGAGCACCTGGGAGCGGCGCTTGGAGAAGAGTTCCCGGAGCTCAGCGGGGAATTCGCGAAGCGTGGCCTGGCCGTCGGGGGTGAGGTCGTCGAACCCCCACCCAAGTTCTCGGGCGCACTCGGCGCGCAGCATCGCTTGGAACAGCATTCCGTGCGCCTTCACCATCGAGTAGAGCGGTCGCCCGTCCAACGTGAGCCACTTGCCGTCCACGCACTGCATGTTGGCCACGATGAAATGCATGTGGAGGTTGGGATCGTGAGCACGGGAGTCCGGGTGGACGTAGCGGATGCCTCCGAGTTCTCCGGTGAAGGACTTCGCTGCACCGCCTCTCCCCCGGCGCGACCATCCGGCGCTCTGTGCCATTGCGGCCACCGTCTCCTCGGCCACGGCGCTGACGATGTCGTTGACAGCAGCCCGCTGTTCCGCCGGGCCGACCAGCGCGTGGATGCTCACGTCCTTTGGGCACGACAGCGTGAGGTCGAAGCCTCCGACATGCGCGCTTGAGGTGTCGGCCAGCGGCCGCCGGAGTGCCGTGCCATCGAGTGGGTGCTGTCCGTCGAGCAGTCGCTTCAGTGCTCCCGGAAGCGCCTCGCCTTCGGCCTCGAGCCGCTCGGCGAGCTGCCCGAAGTAGACGCCGGGAATGTCGCCCCGTCCGGTGTAGTAGCCCTCGGGCGAACGCCCGATCCGGCTCTCGTAGTAGTCGGCGTTGCCGACGCCGACCTTGGCGATGGACATCATGGCTGGATCACCTTTCCCCGGCTCGGGGCCGGGTCGAGCACCTTGGGTGCATGTGTGTGCTGTTGATTGGGGCTGGTTTCGGAAGGGGTTGGACGGCGGGCGGCCGGGGAGGTCAAGTGGCGGAGAGAAGGCTCGGGGGCTCGCTTTGGTTCAGTCGTCTGGGGTTGGTGGAATGGTTGGCTGCGGCTCGGTGCCGGGTGCCGGGAGCGACTTGGGATGGGGGCTGACGGCCGGGCGAAGTGGAGGCGATGGCTCAGCGGGCGGCGCCTGGGTCGAAACCAGGGCGCGTTGAAGCAGACCCCCATGGCACGTCCGCTCAACTCCGCCAGCCGCTAACCGCCAGCCGCCAAACGGTCAGGCGACCTGGTCGGTGCTCCTGAGTTCGCTGAGGGTCCCGTCAAACACGGATTCGGGAACCGTGAACCGGCAGCCGTTGCGCGAGACGGCTCCTGCGATGACTCCATGGCGCCGCAGTTCCTCGAACTTTCGACCCGCCGTTGATGGGCTCAGCCCCAATGCAGCGCCGGTGGTCCGGTAGGTGGTCTCCACTACCAGGCGGCCATCAACGCGTTTGGCTTTGCTCACCAGGTGGGTGAGGACCATGAAGGCGGATGGGCCGATCTGGCGGATCAGCTTTGAGCTTCGACGGAGTACCTCTCGCTCGTCTTCGGGGTTCATAGGTGGGTCTCCCGGGCCGTCGCTGAGTCGACCACGGTGAGAAGTGTGTGGCTTGGTACTCGGAGGCATCGGCCGAAGCGGACCGACGGGATCCCCTCGGCTCCATCTGTCTCGGTGTAGCGCTCGATCAGGCGGTACACCTGGCCCCTGCTCAGCTGCGTGAGTTCCTGCACCTGCGGGACTGTCAGATAGGGCGGGTACTGCTTCGTGTTCGGTGGGTCGATCGGGGTCATCCTGGACTCTTTCGGTTCGGTCTCTATAGGGTTAGTGGCGTACCGTACTCCCCAGCCGCGGCGATTAAGCGCAGTCGGCGTCACTGAATTGAGACACCATGGCGAGAGCCCGCCGAGAGAGAATCGAAGGCCACTGGGACATGGGTGATGTCGTAGCGCACCGGATGGTGACTGCCCGGCATCTCCGCGGCAGAACGCAGAGTTGGGTCGCCGAACGGCTGACTCGCTTTACGCGGAGCAACTGGAGCGTCCCCGCTGTATCAGCCGCAGAAGGGGGCTCCGAAGGCGGACGACCCCGGCTCTTCACCGCCAACGAGATCCTGGCGCTATCGAGGACATTTGATCTCCCAATCCCATATTTCTTCGTGCCACCAGAGGACCCCGCCCTCCCTCCCGACGTGCCAGACGCCTCCCGGGCGGGTTGGGACTACATCTGGTTGAGGCTCATCGGAGACCGCAACTCGCAGAAGCTGCTCGCCGCAGCACTCGGGGCAGGACCAGTGGGGCAGAGCGTGGAGGTTCCCCAAGGTGATGTGATCGATGACGGCGACGTCAGCAGGATTGCAGCGGGGGGCAACCGCGAGATCTCCCGCGTCTCGCTGATGGAGGCGGCGCTCTACGAATTCATGACCTCCGCACTGAGGGGTGCGCCGGAACTGCGAGGAGGCACCGGAAACGCTGTCCAACTTCTGGACGCCTTGAGGTCAGCGCTCGAGACCATCGAGTCCTACCCGATGGATCGGTTCCTAAATCTGGCCCTGGCGGAGCAGCTGGAGGAGGCGAAGAACGATGGCGTCGAAGCGGACAGCTAGAAGCAACATCCGGAAGAGGGGCGGCACCTACACCTACTACGTCTATGGGTTGGGGCCCGATGGGACTCGGAAGCAGTACTCCCAGGGTGGGTTCGCCACCCAGAAGGAGGCGCTGGCGGCCCAGACTCGGGCAAACGCTGCTTTGCTTGACGGCTCCTACGTGGCCGACAAGCGACAGACGTTCGCTTCGTTTCTCGTCGACGAATGGCTGCCGACCAAGCGCCCGCCCACGCTGGAGGAGTCCACATTCCGCTCGTACGAGCGCAACCTCCGCCTGCACGTGATCCCCAATGTCGGGTCAGTTCGCCTTGCCGGGCTCACGCCCATGCACCTCAACCAGCTCTACCGCAGCTTGCTCGACTCGGGGCGGGTGGTTCCGGCTACAGGCCGTCGGCGATTCAGCGACGAGGCGGTTGAAGCCGCACATGAGGCTCGGGCGAATGGCAGGACCAGCCAGCAGATCGCCGACATGCTCAACTCGGAGCCCTCGTTCAATATCGACGACGTTTCCCGCCACGCGGTAGCGGCAATGCTCCGACGTGATGCCCAAGACGTGGTCAAGGCCGCGCCTGAGGATGGGCTCTCGCCCAGGACGGTGAGGTACATCCACACCATCATTCGGGCAGCCCTCCGTGATGCTGTTCGGTGGAACAAGGTCGGCCGGAACATCGCCGACTCTGCAACACCGCCTCCCTCCTCGGCCACCCAAGCCAAGCGCGCGTCCACGTGGACTGGAACGCAGGTGCGGCAGTTCTTCGAGTTCGTCGCTGAGTCGAGGTACCTACCCGCATGGCTCTTCCTCGCCACGTCGGGCTGTCGCAGGGGCGAAGCGCTCGGATTGCGCTGGTCAGACGTCAACCTTGAGACACGCACGGCCATCATCGGGCACCAGGTCGTCACGGTCGACCACGAGATCGTCTTCAAGGACCTACCCAAGACGAAGCGGGCGCACGTCGTCCGGCTCGACCCCGGCACCGTCTCGATGCTTCAGTCCTGGAAGGCCGCTCAGAACGCTGAGCGACTGCTGGGTGGTCCCGGCTACGCCAATCACGGACTGGTGTTCTCGATGGCGGACGGACGACCGTTCCACCCAGAGCGGTTCAGCCGGGAGTTCCAACGCAAACAGGAGCAGTTCAACCGCGCCAACGCAGACGAATCGCTCCCCCGCCTCGTGTTGCACGGTTATGCCGACCTCCGCGTTATGCCGACCTCGGCGCGGGATCCGTTGCGGGGAGCGGGTTCCGGGTTGTTGATGTCGGCATAATCACAGGTGTTCGAGGAAAGCGAGGAGCGTGTCGGGGGCCTGGTATCGGCCTTGGTGTGTGCTGGTGGGGCGGACACGGTCGATCGCTTCTTGTTTTTGGGTCATGTCTGCGTGGAGGTAGATGTTGGTGGTCGCGATCTGTTCGTGGCCGAGCCAGAGGGCGATGACGGTGATGTCGTTTCCGGCGAGGAGGAGCCGCATGGCTGCGGTGTGTCGCAGCGTGTGCATGGTGACCCGTTTCGTTTGGATCGACGGGCAGCTGTCGGCGGCATGGGTGACGGTTCGGGCGAGACGTTTCTCGATGGCGTCACGGCTCAGGTGTTTGCCGGTGGTGGTGGGGAATAACGGATCGGGCGGGTCACCGGCCTGTTCGGCCATCCATGATCTGAGAATCGTTCGGGTGGTGGGAACGAGTGGTGTTCGTCGTTCTTTGCGGCCTTTGCCGATGGTGTGCACGTTCGCGCCGATGCCGAGGGTGACATCTGCGCGGGTGAGCCCGGCGAGTTCGGAGATCCTCAGGCCGGTTTGGATGGTGAGGACGAACATGGCGTGGTCACGTCGGCCGGTCCAGCGTTGTTGGTCGCATGCTTGGAGGAGCGCGGCGACTTCGGGTTCGGTCAGGTAGGTGAGGAGGTTCCGTAGGGTGCGTTTGGTGGGGATGGCGAGCACCCGTTGGATCGTCCCGGCGTGTTCGGGGTGGTGGAGGGCGAGGTAGGCGAACAGCGAGTGGATCGCTGCGAGCCGGTTGTTCCGTGTTCTTGGTGTGTTGTGCCGTTCGGTCTCCAGGTGCCCGAGGAACGCTGCGACAAGCGGCGCGTCGAGATCGTCGATGTCGAGTTGGCTGGGTGATGTCCCGGTCCGTTGAGAAGCGAACCTGAGGAGCAGCCCGAAGGTGGTCTTGTAGGAGCTGATGGTGTTCGGGCTGGCATCGCGTTGTCCGATCAGCCGGTCGGTGAAGAAGGCCTGCAGTGACGGGGCGAGATCGGTCATGTTCGGGCTCCGAGCCGTGTGTCGAGCCGTTCGGCTGCGGTGGCCATCAGCTCGGGGGACGCCGACAAATACCAGTAGGTGTCCGACGGCGCGATGTGGCCCAGGTAGGTCGACAAGATGGCGATGTGCCCGTCGATACTCACCCCGGATTGTTGCCAGTCGATCAGGGTGCGGACAGCGAAGCTGTGTCTGAGCTGGTGCGCGGTCGGGGCCGTTGTGGCGTCCCGGATGCCCATGTCGGTGGTGATCTGCCGCAACGTTTTGGCGATGCCGCTGGGGGTGAGGCGTGTCCCGGTGCTCGACACAAAGAACGCGTCTGATCGGGTAGCGGGGCAGAGACGGTCACGTTCGGTTGCGTAGGCATCGAGCGCGGCAACGGCTGTTTCGTGCAACGGCACGAGGCGTGTCCGATCGTGTTTGGCGTGACGGATCGTGACAACACCGGTCTCGAAGTCAATGTCGCCTCGGTCGAGACCTGTCGCCTCTCCGACGCGCATCCCCGACACTGCGAGCAGCCCAAACAGGGCTTGATGGGTGGCCGCCCGGATCGGTGAACGAAGCACCCGAGCACCATCAAGGAGCCGGGCGATGTCGGCCTGAGACCACAGGTAAGGGGTGGGGCGGTTCCGGCGGGCGGGGAACACCCCCGCCGGTGGGATCTCGGTGGCGGGGTCGATTGTTTGTAGGTAGCGGGCGAACCCGCGGGCGACCGCGAGACGGGCAGCCCAATGGTTCGGGCTCACCCCAACGGGGAGGCGGGCCCAAGAGATCGCCAGCTCGCTTGTGAGCGTCGGAGATCCAGCGGTCTCCAGATAGTCGACGAGTTTCGGGAGGAGCACACCTGCGCGTTCAAGCTTGTAGCCCAACGAGCGGCGCATCCTGAGGTAGTCCTCGACGTGACCGCACATGGCGTTCATCGCGCCCCGCCTTCGGGCCAGGGTTGGGCCAACAGACGCAACGTTTCGACATCAACCCGGGCGTAGATCGCCGTCGATTGGAGGCTGTCGTGACGCAACACCTGGGCGATCTCGGCCAGCGGAACCAAAGCTGTGACCATGTCACAGGCCATGGTGTGTCGCAGCCGATGCGATCCGACCTCTGCCACACCAGCCCGGCGACACGCACGCCGGACAGTCGACGCGACCGTGCCATCCGCGATGGGTTCGAACGGTGCTTTAGCCCGGATGAACACCTCCCGGTGCACAGTCGCCGGTCGGCCGCGCGTGAGATACCCGGCGATCGCGTCGCCGACATCGGCAGGCAACGGGAGCCGGTCCCGACGGTCACCTTTGCCGGCCACGACCAGCACACCTGAGCGCCAGTCGATGTCGTCAAGGCGAAGACCGGCCACTTCGCTGCGCCGCAACCCGAGACGTAACATGACGATCAACAACGCATAGTCACGTCGGCCAAGACCGGTCCGACGGTCACACGACCCCAACAGTGCAGCAGCATCGCCAGCGGGGATTCCCAACGGCAACGACGTGTGTCTCCGGCCCGTGACCGGTAACGCCGCCTCCGACAGGTCGACCTCGAGGTGGCCCTCGACGAAACAGAACCGCAAAAATGCTCTCAGGCCGGACACAAAGTTCTGGGTTCCGCTCACCGACACCATCCCGGACCGGGACAGCACCGCGGCGGTCACCTCAGCCGCCCCCACATCGCCGAGAGCCCCAGAACCCAGACCGGTCACAAACCATGACGCAGCGGCCACATACCCGACGACGGTGCCCGCCACCAGACCGCGTTCGGACAACAGGTAACGCTCGAACGAACCCATCAGCACCTCGACGGGCGACAGCGGCAAAGGAACCGGTGCCGGGACCACACCCAACTCGCGAAGCAACACAAGCAGACACCGAAGCCCCGGACGTGACAACCGGGACGGCGAAAAACCGTCACCGGCCAGCAGAAAGCTCACGAACGCATCAACGGTCGTCTCGCTCAACGTCTCGACGCCCAAACCCTCCGCCCGGAGCCAACGACTCAGATGCGCCGCCTGACGCTCCAGACTCACAACAGTCCGCAGCGTGTAACCCCGCTCCCTCAACCGCTCCCGGTATTGCTCAGCGAACGGGGCCAACGGCCCCACAATCAGGACCCTGCTGACCCTGCTGGTTGGAATCGACATGACCATCTCCTTCTTCTCGGAACAGAGAAGAAACAATGGCCACCACAAGCCGCGTTATGCCGACATCAACACCCCAGAGCCCTCACCCCGCAAGGGATCACACCCCGAGGTCGGCATAACGCGGAGGTCGGCATAATCATGATTATGCCGACGTCGGCATAATCACGGGCTCCGTCACACATGGGCGACATTGGCGCTTCAAGAGGGCATTGACATCAAGATCGTGAGCGACCGGCTCAACCACTCGTCCACTCACATCACCCGCGAGATCTACACCCACGTGACCCCTCCGATGCAGTCGGACGCCGCAGACCGAGTCGCCAGTCAGATCTTCGGCACGCCGGCCTCGTGAGTGAGAAACCTTGCTTCGAGCGCCGACGAAGTGGCATCTGCCAAGGCCCCACTTGTTTGTCACGCGGTATCGGTCGGGTTTGGCACTGGTGCGAGATGGCTCCCGCAGAGCCCATTGAAAGCGCTGCCACCCGAAGAGCGTCGCCACAGGTCCCGTCCAGGCTGTCGTATGAAATAGTGGGTACGAGGAGGTCTGAATGACCACGTCAGAAACAGACACAGAGATCGAGTCGCTGATCGTCGCTGCCTTTGAGGTCGCACGTGCCTCTGGTCGGCAAGACTGGCGGCGGATGACGGCTGCCGTACTAAAGAACCGGCTGCTCCAAGTTACGTCCCACTCTTTCGACGAAAAGAAGTTCGGTTACGAGCGGTTCACCGACCTCTTGGAGGCATCGTCGAACATTGTCGAGTTGGATCGCACGACCCGACCCGCCAACGTCCATCTGCTCGCCACCGTTGACGCCGAAGCAAGTCCCTCCACGATTGCCTCGGCTCCGACCATGCGGGTTCGCTCTGACCTCTGGCACGCAATCATCGACTACTCGTCAGGAAAGGTGTGGGTGTGGGACGCCATGGCTGGGCAAGCCCGCGTGGAGGCTGACGGAGATGACCTGCCATCTCTACCAACGATCTCTCACGCTGAGATGACCGAGATGCGTAGCGAATTCGCAAGCGAACTCGCCAGTTCGTCGAATAACCGACAGGTGGCGATTGAGGTTGACGAGTGGGCCGCCGAAGAGCGTGCTGCCTTCGTTCTATCCCCGGAAGTGCGCCACAAGTGGTTTGCAACCCTAAAGAGGGAGGTGGTCAAGCGTTTGGCAGACTTCTTCGAGAAACGTGACGAGGCGATGCCGACGGATGCTGTCCAGCCGAGGCGCCACGCGGGACGAGACACCCGAGTTGATGACGATCTCGCGATGCAGCGCTCCGTCATTGAAATCGTGAAGAGCATGACCGCTGCGGAGCTTTCCGAATTGCGGCTTCCTGCGGCCGCTATCTTCAGGTCGCAGCGTCAATTGGCTAAGAGTCGAACCCGGTGAAGCCAGAGCTCTGGATCATTGCAGCAAACGGGCGTAAGTCGCAGGACAAGCCGGTGGTGAAGCTGGCTACCCAGGAGGCTGAAAAACGGGACTGGGAGAAGCGGGTCTACCGCCAGCCTCCCATCCAAGACCGCGCGGGTAAGCCCTACTGTTTGCTCGATCCCGACACTGCGAAGCAGATCTACCAGCGGGCGCACAGCGCCCGTCTCGCGGTCTGGACTACCGCCGACGTTTGGGTCCAACTCGACCCAACTCGACACAGACTTGATCCTCGGTACCTAGCCCATCTATCTCGTCTGATTCGGTACAAGGCGTGCTATGCACGCGTGTCTCCCGCCAACCTGCCACGAGCCGCTGCGGCTTTCGATGATTGGACGTCCCGTATTGAGTGCGACAGCGAGCGAGACGCCAGGGTCCTCCCGCTTCATATGTTTTGCCCATCTGAAGATGTGACCGACCTCGCTTCGGACGACGGGAAGCTCCGATTCGGCCGCAAACACGGCCATCCGAGCGACCGAACCTGCGAGAACGGTCTGCATTGGAAACCAGATCCGGCTCGCCACGGACAAATGCAGGGGCAGGTGGCAGGCAGGATCCTTAGCCGTGGCTACCACTGGGACGTCTCTGACAAGCACAAGAGAACACTCCTAACCCTCACCCAGGTTGTGCAAGTCCAACCAGCGGGGCACGTGAACGTCTCCCCAAATGGTCACGTTCGTCTCGGCTCGCGATCCAAGTTCGTCAAACAGAAGGCGAACCCGGGTGTCCCTCCTCGCAAAAAGTGAAAAGCCTCGTCCAAAGGACGAGGCGTTTTCGAATGCGAGCTCTTGCACGCTTCGGGGGCTTACCTTGATATGCCTTGGTTCACCGAGACAGAATCTGTGATTCTGGGCTCGCTTTGTGTGGTGCCAAGGCAGTCCCAAGTACTACCCGTCGAAACTGGACCACCAGGACATATGTTCCCATCTGGTCCCTGCCGATCTCGCGATCAGCATTGTCGTCCACTATATCGCACTTCGCGTCAACCGGCTCATAGTCCAGCCACGCACTACTTGAAACGCCTCTCCGCAATGCAGGAGCCCGTCTGGCCCGTTCGAATCCCACGGACTCGCGTCCCAGGTTCACGAGCGCCGGGCCGACGATTGGGCGTTCGATCAGGCAAGGGTGTGGCCTGATCATGGATGTCTGCCCTCCAACTCGTCGAACTCCGGCGTGCCGCTCGTGCGCAGCCCAATCGACTGCCGCAGCCATGGGCAGGCCAAATGCGCAGCCCTACCTTGTGTCAAGCGCTCGTCAGCGAGTGCGGGCTGATGACAAAGTGATGACAAATCCTGGCTTCGCCACCTCGGATCCCTTGCCGCCGTAGGGGTTTTTCAGTGTCGGAGGGGGGACTTGAACCCCCACGCCCTATAAGGGCACTAGGCCCTCAACCTAGCGCGTCTGCCAATTCCGCCACTCCGACGTGGCCCCGGATTTCACCCGGTGCAAGCGGGTCATCATAGCAGCGCCGCAGTGCTCCCCCACCAGCCGAGACGGACCGGGGCACCCTCATAAGACTCCGGGAATACGACGCGAGCGGGTCGACCTTTGCCCGGGTCTGCGGAGCCCCTCGTCATCGCAGGTTGAGCCATTGATTCACACAAATTCTCGCCCGGATTCGGCTTCGTTGTCACACCCGTTCGTCAGACTGGACCCATGGCTTCGATCACAGATTTCGAGTCGACCGGCAGCGGTCCGGGCGGCGGAAACGGTTCAGGTGACGGTGGCGCTCTGGCGGCGCTGCGATTGCGGTTGGCCACCGATGAGTTGGCTGCCTGGTCCGCTGCGAAGTCGGCGGTGGCCGATGTTGCTGCGGGGGCGGCGTTGGCTCAGGCGGAGTTGGCGATGGACGAGTTGTTTGAGGCTGGATTCGACCCTGCGGATTCGCGAGATGCGGTGGTATGGATCGAGGAGCTCGATCGGTTGGGTCGTCGCGTTGATGCGGCCCAGTCGGTACTGATGGGGGCGATTCAACGGCGAGTGTTGCACACAGCCGACGGGCATGGGTCGGCCAAGATCATGGTCCGCCACGTGGCCCGGTTGACCGAGGCTGAGGCGTCAGTCCGGGCGAAGACGGCCCGGCTGGCCAAGGACGCTCCGAAGGTGACAGCGGCGTGGCAGGCGGGTGAGGTGTCGACGTGTGCGGTCAGAGCGTTGGGCCGGGTGGATGCCAACCCTCGGGTGGCGGCAGCGTTGTGCCAACGCGACGAGGAATTCCTGGCGGATGCCCAGACGATGGATGCGAAGGCGTTTGGGCGCAAGGTGCACCGGTGGGCCCGCCTGGTCGACGAGGACGGTTCCGAGCCACCAAACGAACGTAACCACAAGAAGCGGGATGTCCGCTTGGTGCAGAACCCCTTCGACCTGTCGTGGGAACTGTCCGGGTTCTTTGGGGCTGGGCAGGGTGCGGAGTTGTGGGAGATCCTCGACCGATACATCGCCGCCGAGTTCGAGGATGACTGGGCCGATGCCAAGGCACGGCTGGGTCCCGATGGTCTGTTCGGCGAGGGGCTGTGCAAAGAGGATTTGGATCGGACCGATGCCCAACGCCGTGCTGACGCGTTGGTGCAGGTGTTCCGGGATGCTGCGACCGCTGACGGCTCCGCTGTGCCTGTCGGCTGGGTTCACAACATCCACTGGTCCGCCCAGGCCTACGAGGAAATGCTCGCAGCGATCGATCACGATCGGCCGCCCCGGTTCGACCCCGACACGTTCATGTGCCGCAACGAGGACGGCCACGACGTCGACCCCACAGAAGCCGCCGCCAACAGCCTGATCCACAAGGTCCGCAGGGTGATCACCAACGCAGCCGACGTCGTCATCGACCTCGGCCGGGCACGACGATTCACCGGATCGGCCCGCCTGGCCGCCACGGCCGTCCATACCCACTGCATCTGGCCCGGGTGTCACGCACCGGCCAGCCGTTGCGAGATCGACCACCTCCACGAGCACGGCCGGGGCGGCGAAACTACCCAGACGAACGCGGCGCCGCTCTGCGGTTTATGCCGAATGCGGCATAAGCCGCATTATGCCGAATCCGTGATTATGCCGAATGGGGGTGCGGATGTGTTGGTGGGAGCGGGATCGGCGGTGTTGTGTTCGGCATAATCACAGGTTCTTGAGGAAGGCGAGGGTGCCGGTGTCGGGCTGGTAGCGGCCGGGGCTGGTGTTGGGTGGTGTGGTCCGGTTGAGGGCGGTTTCTTTGGTGCCCATGTCGGCGTGCATGTAGATCTGGGTGGTCTCGATTGTTTCGTGGCCGAGCCAGAGCGCGATGACGGTGATGTCGACGCCGGCTTGGAGGAGGGCCATGGCACAGGTGTGCCGGAGGGTGTGCGGAGTCACATTTTTGGTGGTTAGGGATGGATGCCTGGCGGCGGCTGTTGCGGTGTGTTTGGTGACGAGGTGGGCAATGGAGTCTCGGCTGAGGTGGGTCCGACGTCCGCTGGGGAACTGGGGTGCCCCGAGGATTTCGGACAGTGGGTGATTGATAACATCCACTGACACAAAGGAATCCAATATGACACGCAAACGAACAAAATACTCTGACACTTTCAAGGCCGAGGCCGTGAAAATGGTGATCGACGGTTCCCGGCCGATCGC